>CALKTZ010001092.1 GCA_937997355.1 uncultured Planctomycetales bacterium
CAGCTCGAGCTCGATCTTCGGATCCTCCTGCTTCCGCTTCACGCCGGCCATGTACTCGAGATAACGGGCCTCGGGCACGTTGAAATAGACCCACATCACGCTATTGTCGGACAGGGTCGTGAGGAGGTCCCCCTCCTTGATCAGGCTGCCGAGCTGCTGGAGCTGGCGGTCGACGATGCCGTCGAAGGGGGCCGTCACGTCGGTGAACTTCAGCTCGGCCCTCGCCAGCTGCGCCTTGGCCAGGGCCTTCGCCAGCCTGGCCTGGTGGAGCGGCACCTCCTTCGCGGAGACGACATTCGCCTCCGACAACTTCTTGGCGTAATTGACCTCCAGTTCCGCGAGGTTAGCCTCCGCCAATTCGGCATCGAGCTGCGCCTGGTAGAGGACCGGCAGGATCTTGAACATCAGATCCCCCTTCTTGACCGCCTGCCCCTCCTTGACCAGGATCTGCTGCAGATAGCCCCCCTTCAGCGCGCACACCTCGATATGGCGCTGCGAATGGATCTGGCAGACATACTGCTGGGTGATGGTGATGTTCTTGGCCTTGGGACTCGTCACCACGACCTTGTGCGGCTCGTGGTGGACCTCCTCCTCGTGCTCGCCGAAATACGCCTCATATTTCTTGACGGCATACTCCTTGGCCTGCTTCGCTTTCTCGACGATTTTTTCGGTATATGTGTGAACCCTGGGATTATCGATCCGCGACAGATCCACGACGTCCATCTTCGACAGCCCGAAGACGGCCCCCCCCGCGAGGGCGGCGGTCAACATCAGGGTTGTAAAAGGACGGCGCACGGCAAAGACGAAGGGATTCATGGCCTTTCCTGCTCCTGGCCGATTCGCGGCCGGTCGATATCCCGCCTCGGGAGATAATCCTCACGAGGGGCGCGGTCCATTCCCGCGAATTGTGAAAAAAGACGAAACAAATACGCCTTGAATGAAGCGGTCAATTAAATTCGCAAGTGCTAAAATTCTGATGTTTATGCACGCGTCTTCAACGATGGGCGTATGGCGAACGCCCGAGGCTTGCGGCCGGCCCTTGGCCCGGGAGAGAGGCTCCGGCCTGGAGAGGGGGAGATTCCGCGGGGTGGCCCCGGAGGGAGAGGATCGCGGCACGCCTTCCGCGCCGGGACGCCCCTCGTCGAGGCCGATCGTACCGGCACCGGAGCCTCGTCGGCCGACGGGGCGCAACCTATCGGAAGTTAGCCGGATCCATCATGAGTCGATGGGATCGTTCGGATCTCCCCCAATCGATCGCGCCGCATTGCGCGGACGATGCATTCCGGGGAGACGGATCAACAGCGAAGCGGCCGGGCCACGGATGCGATCGCGGAGCTGACCAGTTCGAAACGAGGCCTGGGGCAGGGAGAGGTGAGGATATCGAAGGACTGGGATGCCAGCGGGGAGATCACCGTCAGCTCATCCTCGATATCGGCTTCCAGTTCGTCGTCGATATCTGGCTGGAGGGTATTCGCTACTCGAAACGAGAGGACCGACATTCCAATGTCGCCGCCAAACCCTCTTCTGGGCTTGAAATACACACTCTTGTGCTTGGCGAAGGTGCGGGAGAGGGACTTGGGAGAGTGGGTTGAATGGCGGCTGCCGTGGCCCAGCCGGGTCGGTGAAATGATTACCGCGAACAGAAGCGTCGCGGTCACCATTACACAAATGCCATGATCGACGAAGCGTCCAATCATCGTCATTCCGACTCCAGCCTTTCGGTACAACTCTCCTCGATATCTTAAACGGATCAAGATCGAAGTCAAGTCCGACTTACTTCGTTGAGGCGGCGAGATGCTTGAAATGATGTCCCGACAAGGCATCTCGCCGCAATCGACGGGCCTCTCTTCGCTTCGATTTGGCCACGAGCATCAGGTTGCGGATATAGACGAACAGCCCCATCGCCTGCCCCAGGACGATGACCGGGTCCTGGCGATGGACGGCGTAGGCCAGGAGGGTTGAACCGCCGCAAAGGCTCAGCCACCAGAACGCCACCGGGACGACCGAGGCACGCTGCTTTTCCGAGACCGCCCACTGGACCAGGAACCGGGCGGTGAACAGGGCCTGGCCCAGGAAGCCGATGGCCAGCCAATAGGTCGGATTCATCATCCTTCACTCCTCGCATCCGACCGCATGGATGACCGCGAGCCCGGACTCCGGATCAGCGAAGACTTCGACAGGGCGGACGCCGATGATCGAGAATGCATCGTCGACGACGCGGGGGAGGCCGTGCGCATCGATCGGGAAACGTCCGCGTGCTCCGCGGCCTCGTCAATCTCGTAGCGGGCCGGGCGTCGCATCAGCCAGGCCACGCCCAGCAGGTCGACCACGACCTTGATCGAGCGATTCCGGAAGCTGTAGTGCGACGCCCCGTGCGGACGTGCCCGATGATTGACCGGCACCTGGATCAATCGGCAGCCTTCGCGCAGGAGCAGGGGGCCCAGGAAGCGGTGCGACCCATGGAACATCGGGATCCGCAGGGCCATCGACCGGCGGAAGATGCGCACCGAGCAGCCGGTATCCCGGATCGACTGGCCGAGCACCCAGTTCCTCGTCCGGTTGGCGCATCGGCTGATCACGCGCTTCGACCAGACATCCCGACGCTTCATCCGCCAGCCCAGCGCGACATCGTGCCCCGGCAAGACCTCCCAGAGCTTCGCCAGGTCGGCCGGATCGTTCTGGAGGTCGGCGTCGAGCGTGGCCAACCAGTCCCCTCGGGCGGCCCGAAATCCGGCCGCGGTCGCGGCGGATTGCCCCACGTTCCACATCAGGTGGAGGGGTGCAAGCTCGGGGTAGTCTCCCCTCAGCCCTCCGAGGATCTCGCGCGTGGCGTCGGTCGAGCCGTCATCCACGATGACGATCTCGAAGCCCCCCAGGCGTCGAGGAGCCTCGGAGGTATCGACGCAAAGCGGGCGCAAGGCGGCGGCGATCTCCGCGATCAGGGTCGGCAAGCTCGCCGCTTCGTTCTTCGCCGGCACGACCACCGAGAGGATCGCCCTGGCGTCCGCCCCGGCTTCCTCCTCGACGCCTCGATCGGCGCGGAGCAGCCCCCGCGAGCCCAATCCGGCCCGATCCAACGGCCAATCCTCGGCTCGTTGCGATTCCCCAGCGGTCGAGTGATCGATCGATGACCACCCCGCTCCTCCCCAATGATGGGGAGCATCGCGCCTCGTCGATGACATCCGGGCCTCCTTGCCTTCCTCCGCCCGACCTGATCGTCGGCGGGGAATCTCCCCTAAGCGCACCGCCAATTGTGCCGAGAACCTGTTCAACGTCCAGCCCAAACCGGGCGGTTCCCACCCTCTTGCCTCGGCCACCAAGGGCGGCCTTATCAGCCAAATATCGTCCTGGACACCACCTTCTCTCCTTGCTAATTTGCCCTTCACCGCTCAAAGATCGCCTTGAGCCCCCGTGCCCCTCCCGTCACGCATTCTAATACGCACAGAATATTGCGGTTCCGTGAGGAATATCTCGGCCACGGAAGGACCCAGATCATCATGCCTTCGCTATTTCTTTCATCCGGCGATTCTTCTCAATTATCCAAAGCTACCCAGAATCACCAAATCTACGAATCGTTCCCGCTCATCCCCTTGCCGACGGATGCGATTCGGGCCAATCCCTTCAGCATTTCCATTTATGGAGAACCTTCGGCAGAAACCGACGGTTTGCTGGAGAGTGTGCGGGCGCATGGAATTTTGGTTCCCCTGGTCGTTTGCCCGGCTGCTCCGGATGGGGAATGCCCCGATTCTAGATTCACCGGGGAATCGGGGCCGACGAGTCGCCGCTGGGAGTTGATCTCGGGACATCGCCGCCTGGCCTGCGCCCGCGCGCTCGGACTTCCGGAGGTCCCTTGCGAAGTCCGACCAATTGAATCAGACCAGGCAAGACGATGCGCGGTCCTGGAATATAACCGACAACGCCACAAGACATTCAGCCAATTGATGCGCGAGGCCGATGCGCTGGAGATTCTCTGGCCGGCCGAGGCCCGATCGCGACGTTTGGCCAATCTCCGGAACGCGAAATCAGACCCGGATTTCGCGGCCCTGGACGATTTCCATGCGAGGAAAGACGCCGACTGTCGGAATTCCGACGATCGAGACGATTGCACCGAACCTTCATATCCCGCTTCGGAGTGGCAAGACGTTCCCTCGACCGCCCAAAAGCCGGGCCGAGGACGAACCGACGCCGCCATCGCCCGCCAGATCGGCCTGGGAGGGAAGGATCTGTATCGCCAGGCCCGGGCCATCTGGAAGGCCTCCCGCGAGGGAGACACGCGGGCCTTGAACGGCGTTTCACAACTCGACGCCGGAACCAAGACGATCCACGCGGCCTACAAGGACCTCCGCCGTCGGAGTCGATTCGCCTCGGGGTTTCGACCAACCCCCTACGACGTCTGGGCATTTCGCCACGACCGGGCCTTCGGCGTCCCTCACCCAGGATCAATTCCGGCGGCGATCATCGCCCACGCCTTGCACTACTTTTCTCCCCCGGACGGCCTGGTTGTCGACCCCATGGCCGGGGGGGGGACCACCTTCGACGTATGCGAGGGGATGGGGAGGCGTTGCCTGGCTTACGACCTCGCCCCGACCCGATCCGAGATCCGGCCCCACGACATCACCCAGGGTTTCCCCCCGGAAACGTTGGGCTGCGACCTGATCTTTTGCGACCCTCCTTATCACACCATGCTTGCGAGCAAATATCCGGCGGAGAGCGTGGCCTCGGCCCCCTTGACGGGGTGGATGGATTTCCTGGAACGGCTCGCGC
>CALKTZ010001093.1 GCA_937997355.1 uncultured Planctomycetales bacterium
CCATCCTCATCCCACTCGCGCCGACCGCGACCCTCGCGGTCGGCGAAACGTGGGATCGGGAGAGCGAACGGGCCTCGTCGGTCTCTTTCGTTCATCGCTCGTTTTTCGAACAACTGGACAACCTGATTCGTTGAGGATGTTTGAAATGATCCGCAATTGCCTCGTGGCCGTGGCTTGCGCCGGCCTTGCATCGATGATCGCCGGTTGTGACGCATCGGGGGGAGCACCCTATGTCGAGGGCTCTCAGGAAGAAGCCACGGTGAAGGGGACCGTGAAGGTCAAGGGGAAGCTGATGCCGGGGGGAACCTTGCATTTCAGCGCCAGCAATTCGAAAAGGATGGTTCCGACCCGCGACGCCCAGGTCGGCCCCGACGGCTCGTTTTCGCTCACGACGTACGTCGGGCAGAACATCGTGACCCTCACCCCCCCCCGAAAGACCCGCGCGGACATGAAGAACCGCAACTATTACGGCCTGGAATACGCGGACAAATTCGTCGACGTGAAGCCTGGAGAAGAGAACTCCTTTGATTTAGATTTGACCCCCTGATCGGGCTCGTTCTCCGACTTCAACCCTTGAAGCTTCACGCCGCCGTCTTCCGGCGTCGGGATCGAGCACCCGGAAAACCTCTCCGAGATCGCAAAGGAATCGAGATGAACAATGCCCGGCCGCTGACGATCGACGCGTATCGATGGGGGTCTCGAAATCGCCTGTCGCGGATTCTTCCCGGGCTCGTGGTCGTGGCGGGGGGCGCGATCGCTCACGCCGCCGAAACCCCGAAGACAACGGGCCTCGACCTCACTCAAGCGGTCGTGGTGGCCCCCGACGGGCTCTCCGGCCCCGAACGAAAAGCCGTGACATTGCTCGTGGAGGAAGTCGATCGGCGCACCAACCTCCGCTGGGCCGTCCGGCCGACTCCCCCCGATGATGCCGGGGCCTTCATCTTCGTCGGCACCGCGACCACGCTCGAACCGTTCAAATCCAGGCTGGCCGGCGGTCCGGATGGCGCGCCGATCGAAGGGAAGGCCGAAGGCTATCGCGTCTGGAGCGATGCCGGGCGGAAGTCGGTCTTCATCCAGGGGAATGACCCCCGGGGGGTCCTGTTCGGGATCGGCCGGCTGTTGCGCGAGATGCGCATGGAGCGGGGCAGGGCCTCGGTCCCCGAATCCTTCCGGGTCGCCACGGCGCCGCAATATCCGCTCCGGGGCCATCAGCTCGGCTACCGGCCGAAGACCAACTCCTACGACGGCTGGGACCTCGGCCAGTGGGAGCAGTACATTCGAGACCTCGCGGTCTTCGGCACCAACACGGTCGAGTTGATCCCCCCCACGTCGGACGACGAGGGGGATAGCCCGCATTTCCCGCGGGAGCCGATGGAGATGATGATCGGGATG
>CALKTZ010001094.1 GCA_937997355.1 uncultured Planctomycetales bacterium
CTGATCGAAGATTGCGCGGGTTCGAGTGGTCAATCTGGCTGCGTCGGCGAGGAAGGTGGCCACCGCCTGTTCGGGGGTCCGCTCGGAGTCTTCCTGGGGAAGCCGGTAGACCAGTTGCGCGAGGTCTTCCGGCTGCTCCGGGAGTTCGGCACCGGGGCGATTGTAGATGAGCCGTAGCCGCCCCTCGACAGTTCGGAGGAAGTTGTAAGCTTCCATCAGGTCCGATCGAATCTCTTCGCCGATCACCCCGGCCCGAGCCAACGCATCGAGAGCATCCCAGAGATTAGTCCGGAGGACCTGCGGCCTCTCGGGGGCGTGGATCAGTTGCAGGAACTGGACGATGAATTCGAGGTCGGCCAGTCCGCCGAGGCCTCGTTTCAGGTCGTTGCGGGCGCGCGATTCCTCCAGCCGGCGTCTCATCGCGACGACGGATTGTGTCAGCAGCTCCCGAGAAAGTGGGGTTCTCAGGATGGTCCGGATCTCGTCCGTGACCCGTTGTCCGAACCCTCCCGTCGCGTAGACGACTCGGGCTCGCGTCAGGGCAAGCCGCTCCCAGATCTGGGCGGAATGGTCGAAGTAGTGACGAAACGCGTCCAAGGTTACTACGAGCGGCCCGGCCGTGCCGAACGGGCGCAACCGGGTATCCACGGAATAGAGCGGCCCGGAAATCGAGTTCCCGCCGAGTTCCTTGAGGATCCGCTGGGCGACCTCGATGATGAACTGTTCGTTCGAGACCGAGCCCCCCGCGCGATCGGTACGTCCGTCCGATTCGTGGAGGAAGACCAGGTCCAGGTCGCTGTGATAGTTCAGCTCTCGGCCGCCGAACTTGCCGAGTCCGAGGATCGCCCATCGATCGCGGCGTCCATCGCACGAACGACGAGGTATCCCCCGGCGCTCCGCCTTGCGGTGCCACTGGTCGCGGGCGACCTGAGTGACCACGGCCTGCGCGACGTCCGCGAGCTCGCGGGTGACCTCGCGGATCGGCTCCCGCCCCAGGATGTCCCGGGTCCCGATCCGGATCCATTCCTTGTTCCGGAAGCTCCAGAGGATCGGCCCAAGGTCTTCCGCGCCCCGGCAGAGGTCGGCCAGCTCCCCCTTGATCGAGGAGGATGGCTGCGGGCGGTCGTCCACCAGGGAGTCGATCAGGTCGTCGATCATCCCCGGATTCATGATCAGGATCTCGGAGAGGAACTGGCTGGTCGCGCAGATCTCGACATAGAGGCGCAAGCTGGGGGGATTCAGGTTGAAGAGTTCCCAGAGCATTGCCTTGGCGCCGAGCGAGGCGGAGACCTTCTCCAGATTATTCAGGGTCATGTCCGGATCGGGGGTCCGGCCGACGGCCTGGAGCAATCTCGGGGCGATCGCCGCGAGGAAATGCCGGCAACGTGCCTGGGAAAGAAAAAGGAAATCCTCGCGCGCCAGCGCCATGAGGTTCTGATAGGCCGTCCGATGATCCCGGAACGGGAACTGGCCGAGCACCTCGGCCACCTGCTCGGGAGTCGGGCTCGGGTCGAGCACGAGGTCCACGACCGGGTCGGCGGCCTGCCCGTCGGCATCTCGGAACGCGTCGTGGAGCAGATGGTTGAGGATTCGTCGGTTCAGCTCGGTCTTGCCGCGGTAATCGGCGACGAATCGATGCGCCGGCCCGGTCCGGTCTTCCCAGCGGCTCGCCGGGGGGTAGCCCATGCGGATCGCGAGGGTACGGATTTCTTCCAGGCCGCGAGGGAGTTCATGCGTCTGGCGGTCGAAGAGGATCTGGAGCCGGTGCTCGATCGTCCTGAGGAATCGATAGGTGTCGTCCATGATGCCGCGCTCCTCGGCCGTCAGGCAGCCGAGCGCCTCCAGTTTCGTGAGGGCCTGGAGGGTGTTGGCGTGGCGGACCTCCGGATAGTCGCCGCCGTGGAGCAACTGGAGGAACTGCACGACGAATTCGACGTCGCGAATCCCTCCTCGGCCGGTCTTGACTTCGAGCTCGTCCATCCCGGCGGAGAGGGTCCGCTGTTCGATCCGGCGCTTCATCGCCTTGATCTCGGCGATCTCGGCCGCGCCCAGATAACGCCGATAGACGAACGGGGTGATGGCGTCGAGGAAGGTCCGGCCGAGGTCGAGATCCCCGGCGATCGGCCGGCACTTGATCATCGCCTGCCGCTCCCAGGTGCGCCCCCGGGAGATGTAATATCCCAGGGTGGTGCCGAGCGCGCCGGCCAGGACCCCCTGTTCGCCGTCGGGACGCAGCCGCATGTCGACCCGGTAGGCGATGCCGAGCGCCGTGTGATCGTTCAGGATGCGGACGACCTCGGCCCCCATCTTCGCGAAGAACTCGGCATTGGAGATTCTCCGGGGGCCCTCGGTCTGGCCTTCCTCGTCGTAGACGAAGACGAGGTCGATGTCCGAGCTGTAATTCAGCTCCTCGCCCCCCAGCTTTCCCAGGGCCAGGACCACGAATCGGGCGGAGGTTCCCTCGGAATTGATGGGGCAGCCGAATCGAGCCTCGGCGTGGCGTCTGGCGAGTCGATAGGCCCCCTCGACGCATGCATCGGCCAGATGGGACAGGTCGAGCGTGATCACCTCCAGGGGGAGCCCTCGGACGATATCGTTGTAGCCGATTCGGAGCATCTCGCGCTGGCGGAATCGCCTCAGGAGGAGCCGCTGTTCATCGTCGCGCGAGGAGTTCTCCAGGCTCGACCAGAGGTCGTCGATGAGGGTGACCCGATCCCGGCGGTCGGCCCCTCGGCGAAGCCATTCGATCGCGGCCGGGTCTCGGATGAGCATCTCGCTGAAATGCTGGCTCGTGCTGAAGACCTGGAGGAGCACCTCGACCGTGCGCGGGTTTTGGGCGAGCTTGCGCACGGCCTTCTGGCGATCCGGGCCGGCGGCGACGAACCGTTCGACATTCCGCAACGCCATGTCGGGATCGGAACATCTGGGGAGCCCCGCGTCGAGTTCCACGCTGATCCTGGCGACATCCGAGAGCAGTCCGGGGCCGGCGTGGTCGCAGAGATCCTTCAGGTCGCGAGACGCGCGTTCCGGGTCGCGAATTCCCAGCCCGGCCAGCCAGTGCTTGAGGACCTCCGGGATGTCGTGGTAGGTGCGAAACCACGCTTCGCTCATGTGAGCGCTCATGATGCGCCTCGGCTTTCAACTTTCAACGGCAAGCCGGCCGATCCGCCCCGCTCCGGTCACGATGCGGAGAGGCCGGGAGCTCGATGTTGAAGGTAACGAAAGAGGAGTTCGAGCTCGGTGCGGCTGATCCCAAGTTCGTTGGCGATCGCGCGCTCGTCGACTTCCCGTTTCATCAACGGCCTGACTCGATCGGCCAGTTTCATCAGTCGTTCGGGGAGATCGGGTGGGGGGACGTGCCGCCGATGGGCCTCCCAGGGGTCTCCCAGCGAGACGAAGCCCGGGGCGAACCAGTACTCGCGGCCTCCCTGAGCGAGGAGTTCGAGGAACCATTCCTCGAAGCTTTTCGCGATGATGCGAGGAGGGCTTCCCGAGGCATCGTCCCCCGACGTGAAGATGGTGTGCCCTTGCCCCGGCCATCGGTAGCCGAGATCGATGCAGACGGTCTCCACGTTCGGATTGCCCAGCTCGAACCAGCTTTCCGGCTGAACGATCATGCCGGGGACCCGCGCGAACGGGACCATCGGCCCGATCGCGGAGATCGGGTGAATGATCGGGCTCCCGCGATAGAGCCCATTCGAAAGTGCCAACCAGTCGCGCAACCCATCGGGGAGATTGAAGCCGTGCCGCCCCTCCCAGGACCGGATGACGCGAGGATCGATGCCGGGTCGGGTCGGGTCGCCGAATCCCGAGAATCCCGCCTCGATCGACTCGATCTCGGGCATTGATTGGGCGTCGACCTTGCCCCATTCGATCCAGCGACGAACCAGCTCCACGAGCTGGTTGGGCATCAGACACCCCCTCACGCCGAGTAAGCGATTTGCTCGCTGGTAACGACCCGACCGAACAACGTCACAGCGCTGACGTCCTCGACGTCCACGGCAACAATCTGACCGACGAGTCGCTCACGTCCTTCGAAGACGACGATCCGATCGCAGGAGGTGCGGCCCATGAGCTGATTGCCCCCGTCCCATCCCTGACGCCTGGCCGTGGTACGGCTCGGCCCTTCGACCAGCACGTCGACGGTCCGGCCGACGAACGACAGATTGTCTTCCGCCGAGATTCTCGTCTGCAAGTCGAGAAGCTCGGCGTTTCGCCGCTTCTTGTCGGTTTCCGACACATCGTCGTTGAAGAGATCGAACGCCTTCGTCCCCTGTCTCGGGCTGTATTTGAAGATGAAGCTGTTCTTGAACCGCGAACGCTCGACCAGCCCCATGGTCCGATCGAACGACTCCTCGGTCTCGCCGCAGAAGCCGACGATGAAGTCGCTCGACACCGCCACCCCGGGGATAGTCTCCCGGGTTTTCGCGAGCATCTCCTCATAAAAGGAAACCGAGTACATCCGCTTCATGCGCTTGAGGACGAGGTCGCAACCGCTCTGGGCCGGGACGTGGAGATATCTCGCCACCTTCGGGAGGTCTCGAACCGCGAGGAGGAGGTCGTCGGTCATGTCGTTGGGGAAATTGGTCACGAACTTGATCCGCAGGATTCCCTGGATCTCGTGGATTCGCTCCAGGAGGTCGGAGAGCCGGGTGATCCGCCCGTCCGGTCCCTTGTAGGCGTAGCTGTTGACGGTCTGCCCCAGCAGGATGATTTCCTTGACCCCCTGATCGGCCAGGATTCTGGATTCCGCGACGATCAAATCGGGAGGCCGGCTCTGCTCGGGGCCTCGGACCGATGGGACGATGCAATAGGTGCAGAATTTGTCGCACCCCATCATGATCCGGACATAGGCCTGAAATGGGGACGGCCTCATCTCCGATTCGCGATCCGGATCGTAGCTCTCGAAGCTCGACGTGACCGTGTCGCGAGTCCCGGAAGTTCGCGCGAGGCTCACGGCCAGTTGAGGTTTGCTTTCGAGCTTGGAAATCTGCAGGAGCTCGGGGACTTTTTCGAGCTGCCCGGGGCCGACGATGATGTCAACATGCGGGGCGCGCTTGAGGATCTGGGCCTGATCCTTCTGGGCCATGCAGCCGAGGACGCCGATCGAAACCTCGGGCCTGGTCTCCTTGATCCGCTTGATCCGTCCGAGGGCGCTGTAGATCTTGTCCTCGGCATGCTGCCGGACGGAGCAGGTGTTATAGAGGATCGTGTCGGCCTGATCGATATCCCCGGTCAGCTCATAGCCTTCCTTGCGCAGCTTCGCCACGACGAGCTCGCTATCGAGCACGTTCATCTGGCAGCCGGCCGTCTCGATGTAGAGCTTCTTTTTCCGTGAACCTGGGGATGCTGATTCGGCCATTGCCGATGCTCCGGGACCGCGTCGCCTGGAAAGATGCAAAGTTGCATTGTAGCAACTCTCGAAGCCGGCGCGATCGTCCCGTCACTCGGAACTCGCCGCGGGCTTCGATTCATCGTCTTCGGACAACGGATTTTACCAACCGGCCGACGGGCTGGGAATCACTCCCGTTCGCGGTTCTTGAGGGATCGACCAGGGTGTTTCTTTTCCGGGGACTTCGGCGTAACTTGTGTGGGGGTTGCAATGATGCGCCAGGCCGGAACTCGCGAGGCTTCCTATCGTTACGCCAATCGCGACGGCAAGGCCGCCTGGTCCGGGCTTCAACTCAGGGCCTGAAACCATCTTCTTCTAGGAGATCGCGTGAGCGTGAGACCAGTCGAGCGGATCACGATCGTCGGGGCCGGGCTGATGGGGCATGGGATTGCCCAGGAGCTTGCCCTCGCGGGATTCCCGGTTCGAATCCATGATCTCAGTGCATCGCACCTCAGCCGGGCGAAAGTCCACACGCGGGAGAACATGGAGCGTCTGAGCCGGATGGGCCTGCTCGACGCCGGATCCATCGAGCCGGCGCTGGAACGAATTCAACCGAGCCTGGAACTCGCCGAAGCCCTGTCGGACGCCGATCTCGTCATCGAGGCGGTTTTTGAGAATCTGGAACTGAAGCAACGCCTGTTTGAAGAGTTTGAGCAACTTTGCCCCGCTGATGTGATTTTCGCGAGCAACACGTCGAGCCTGATGCCCGGCCGGCTCGCCGAGCGCATGCGTCATCCGGATCGGCTCGTCATCGCCCACTACTTCAATCCCCCCTATCTCATCCCGCTCGTCGAGATCGTGCCGGGTCCCTCGACCTCCGAGCAGACGGTGAAGACGGTCTTTTCTCTCATGGAGAGGATCGGCAAACGCCCCGTAAGGCTCCTGAAGCAGGCGACCGGCTTCGTGGCCAATCGACTTCAGCTTGCCCTGTACCGCGAGGCGATTTCGATCGTGGAGCAGGGGATCGCCACACCGGAGGATGTCGACCGGGTCGTGCGGTTCGGCTTCGGCCGCAGACTCGCCGCGGCGGGACCATTCGAGATCTTCGACCTCGCCGGGCTCGACACCATCTTCGCCGTCGCGTCGCAAATCCTGCCGGAAGTCGCCACGAACGAAGCGGCGGATCGGCCGATCCCCGAGAGTTTCCGGGCGACGTTCGAGCGAGGAGACTTCGGCGTGAAATCGGGTCGAGGCTTTCGAGAGTGGCCGGCGGACGCGGTCGAGGAATTGCGGGGACGCCTGTTCGCGGCGTTGACGCGCTCACGGGAATGTGAGGAAGGGGCGGCTGGGTCTCAGGGACGCGTCGCAAACGACAACGAGGGGGCGAACCGTGAGTGACAAGCTCATCGATTTGGAGTCGGCGATCGCCCTGATTCCCGACGGCGCCACGATCCTGGTGGGGGGATTCATGGGGGTCGGGGCTCCCCATCGGCTGATCCGCGGGCTCGTCGAGGCCGGTCGCAAGGATTTGACCGTGATCACCAACGACACGGCGAGGCCCGGCATCGGCGTCGGGCGACTGATCGACGCACAGGCCGTCCGGCGTCTGATCGTCTCGCACATCGGGACCAATCCGGAAACCCAGCGCCAGATGATTGCCGGTCAGATCGAGGTGGTTCTCACCCCGCAGGGGACGCTCGTCGAGCAGATCCGGGCCGCCGGCCATGGCCTGGGGGGGATCTTGACCCGGACCGGCCTCGGGACGGCCGTGGAGCAGGGGAAGACCCGAATCGAGATCGACGGCGTGAGCTGGCTGCTGGAGAAGCCGTTGCGGGCCGACTTCGCACTCATCGCGGCGGAACAGGCGGATTCGCTCGGCAATCTCCGCTATTCGCTGACGGCGAGGGGGTTCAACCCGATCATGGCGATGGCGGCCTCGACCGTGATCGCCGAGGCCGAGGAGATTGTCGAAGTCGGCGCGATCATCCCCGACATGATCGTCACGCCGGGAATCCTCGTCGATTACTTGCTGGAGACTCGCTCATGACGGGTGTGGACGCGGACAAGGAGCGGATCGCGCGCCGGGTCGCTAAGGAGATTACCCCCAACTCGCTGGTCAATCTCGGCATCGGTCTCCCGACATTGGTCGCGAATTACCTCCCGGGGGGCCTGGGGGTGCTCTTTCATACCGAAAATGGGCTGATCGGCGTCGGCCCTCGGCCGGCTCCGGGGGTGGAGAATCGGAATCTCGTCGATGCCGGGGGAGGGTTCGTCACCGCCGTGACCGGCGCGGCCGCCTTCGACGCCGCCTTCTCCTTCGGCCTGATTCGGGGCGGGCATCTCGACCTGACCGTCCTCGGCGGGCTCCAGGTGGACTCCCAGGGGCGACTGGCCAACTGGATGGTCCCCGGCAAGCTCGTCCCCGGGATGGGGGGCGCGATGGACCTGGTTTCGGGGGCCAAACGAGTCATCGTAGCCATGGCCCATTCGGCTGCCGGGAAGCCGAAGATCGTGGCCGAATGCTCCTTCCCCTTGACGTCGATCCGTCGGGTGAGCCTCGTCATCACCGACCTCGCCGTGATCGAGCCGACGTCCGAAGGGCTTGTCCTCCGAGAACGGGCGCCGGGGGTTTCGGTCGAGCGAATCGTCGAGGAAACCGAAGCCGGGTTGATCATCCCGGACCCGGTTCCCGAAATGAGTTTTGCCTGATCAAATCAGATTTTCTCTCCATCAATCGATAGGCAACGCTTCATGTCCAGCCTTTCCGGAAAATCGGCCATCGTGACCGGATCGACGAGCGGCATCGGGCTCGGCATCGCCGAGGCCCTCGTTCGCGCGGGCGCGAATGTGATGCTCAATGGGTTCGGGGAAGCGTCGGAGATCGAGGCGATCCGTGCGCGGCTGGAGGGCATGGGATCGGTGCGAGTGCAGCATCATGCCGCGAACCTGACCGTGCCCGACGAGATTCGAGACCTGGTCGAAGCGGCGAATCAGGCATTCGGCAGCATCGACATCCTGGTGAACAATGCCGGGACGCAGCACGTCGCGCCGCTCGTCGAGTTTCCTCGAGAACGCTGGGATCACCTGATCGCGCTCAATCTCTCCGCCGTTTTTCACGCGACCAGGGAAGTGCTGCCCGGGATGATCGCC
>CALKTZ010001095.1 GCA_937997355.1 uncultured Planctomycetales bacterium
CATCCCCTCCGCGGCCAGGATCGCCTTGCAACCGTCGACCCCGTCGCGTCCCATGCCGGTCATGAGCACGCCGACCGTGCCCCCCTGGAAGATCCTGGCGGCCGACTGCATCGCCACGTCGACCGACGGCTTGTGCCCGCTGACGGCCGGCTGATCGGGATCGGAGAGGACCACCCGCGCGGTGGCGGGGATTCCCATCAGGGTCAGGTGCCGCCCCCCCGGCGCGACCAAGATCTGATCGGGGAGGACGCGGTCCCCCTCTCGCGCTTCTTTCACCGGCACGGCGGCACTCCGGTTGAGCCGCTCGGCGAAGACCCCGGTGAACTGCCCCGGCATATGCTGCACGATCACGATCGGCGGCAAGGGCGGCGTGAGGGACGGGATGATCTGCGAGATCGCCTGGGGGCCGCCGGTCGAGATGCCGATCACCACGCAGGCCCGCACTCGGCCCGAATCGCCGGAGGTCGGGGCCGTCGGCATAGCGGGGCGGGGGGGGGCGATCGTCGACGCCGAGGATGATGACGACGAGGTCATCGTCGACCGTCGAGGACGGCGCACCCGGCTCTGCGCGGCGGTGAGGATCTTGGAGGTCAGCAGGTCGCTCAGCCCGCGCATCTCGGCCAGTTGGTTGCGGTCGGGCTTGGGGAGGAAGTCGACCGCGCCGAGCTCCAGGGCCTGGAGGGTGACATCGGCCCCTTCCTTGGTCAAGGCGCTGACCATCACCACCTTGGCCTCGTGGATGGCCAGCAGGGAGGGGAGGGCCTCCAGGCCGGAGACCTCGGGCATCTGGACGTCGAGCGTGATCACGTCGGGCTTGAGCCGGGCGGTCTGCACGGCCGCGTCCCGGCCATCGCGCGCGGTCCCCACCACCTCAATCTCGGGGCTCGAACCGAGGATCTCCGAGAGGATCTTCCGCATCAGGGCCGAATCATCCACGACCAGGACGCGTACCCGGTTTGAGGGAGGACCCGATTCCGAGCTTCGACCAGCAAACGTCACGATTGACCTCGATGCATTGCCGTTGTCATCCTCGTCATCCTACTCATTTCCGCTTGATATTGCGAACAATTGCCGATGCCGGGCCGTTCCGGCGCGGGCGCGTCAGCCGAGCTTGTTGAGCAGGCTCAGGACGCGCTCGCGCGAGAAGGGCTTGACGATGAAATCCATCGCCCCTTCGCGGATCGATTCCATCAGGGTCTCCTTTTGATCGACGGCCGTGACCACGACGACCTGCGCGGCCGGATCGAGCCGGCGGATCAACCGGAGCGCGTCGAGCCCCCCCATCACGGGCATCACCAGGTCCAGGGTCACCAGGTCGGGGCGGAGCGACTCGTAAAGCTCCACGGCGCGCCTGCCGTCGCCGGCTTCTCCGGCAACCTGCCAGCCGGCCTCGGCCGCCACGCCGCCGATCAGCTTCCGCATGAACAGGGCATCGTCGACAATCAGGAGGCGTTTCACGAGGCGGGTCCTCCCGGCATGGAAGGTATCCGCGATGGTTCGCACGGCATCGCCATTCTAGATTTCATAATCTTCACCTCCAGGAACCCGGATCGTGACGACGCCCGTGGCGAGGTTGAACGTCAGGCGACGCCCCGCCTCCCCCCCAACGTCTCGCGCCACGATCGGGATCCGCAACGAGCCCAAGATCCGCTCGACGGCCACGATATTCATCTCGCCGATGTTCAGCGCCTGCCCCGAGGCCCCGGCCGTTTGGAACATGCAGGCCCCCCCCGCGATCCTGGCCGTCAACCTCCCCCGGGACTTGCCTTGCAAACAACGGTCCAGCTCCTCGATCAAGGCGGGGATCGCCGTGTCGGCGAACTTGCCGGGGTTCGCGGCATCCCCTCGCGAGTCGGGCAGCACGATATGGGCCAGCCCCCCGAGCTTCGCGATCCGATCGTGCAGGGCGATCCCCACGCACGAGCCGAGCAGGGTCCGAAGCCTCGACGGCGCGGCGGCGACCCCCCAACGGCCGATCGCCACCGAAACCTCCTGCCCCTCCGAGTCCGGGGGAGAAGACGCCGAATTTGACGCCGGAGAGGAGGCCGAATTTCCAGACATGGGGAATTGACCCATCGTCGTGTTGGCTCGCGATCGACCTATTGAGAATCGGTTGAATCGAACGAATTCACCAGCGCCCGCAGCGACGCGCCGGAAGGGACGAACAGGAGCGTCCAGTCCAGCTCGACATCGGGGGTCGAGGCCCGCTCGGTCGCGGCCTCCCCCACCGTGAACCGGCTCCGGATCACCAGCACCTTGTCCAGCTCCATCGCCTGATCGGCCAGGGCGAATTCCAGCAGGCTGCCGGCGAATTCGTGGAAGAAGGTCGGCGGCGACGGGATCAGGTCGGGATTCCGGCCGGGGTCCTCGGCGTTCGGCGCGGCCTCCGCGTCCGCCGGCAGGTGCCCGGCCATCGCGTTCAGGAACGCACAGCCCAGGATGTTGGTCGTCTCCTGCGCGGCCGACTGTTCGAGGTCCCCCCAGGAGGTCGTCGTGCCGATCGGCTGCCGCATCAGATAGTCGACGAGCGCGAACCCGGAACGATCCCGGAACACGAGGATCACCTGCCCCGAGAGCCGGCCGCTCGAAAGCCCCATGGCGCAGGCCGTAACCGGCGTGTCCGGATCGCCGAGGATGCCCGTCGCTTCGACCAGGTCGACCATCGACGCCTCGCCGATCGTCAGGCGAACCGGCCGGTCGATCCAGTTCGAGAGGGCGCGCGAGGCGCTCTCGGCCCCTTGCTCGAAGCTCAGGCGGATCTCGGGTCGAAGTGCGTCGCTCGGCGGCCCTGTCATCGGAAACGGACTCCCCGTCGTGTTCGAGGCAAGAGGTTCGTCATTCGCGAAGGCCCCACGAGTTTACTCGATTCCACGCTCGGCGCTTCGGGCAATCCGGCGGTCCTCAACAACCTCTCCCGGCTCAACCGGTCTCCCGCACCGGCGTGCGCGCCCGGGCCGCCATGCTGATCACCGCGTCGACATCCAGGATGAGCGAAACCCGGCCATCTCCCAGGATGCTCGCCCCCGAGAGCCCCGGGATCGCCCGGAAGTTCTTCTCCAGGGATTTTAGGACAACTTCCTGCATGCCGACCAACTGATCGACCAGGATCCCGATCGTCGTCTCGCCGTTCTG
>CALKTZ010001096.1 GCA_937997355.1 uncultured Planctomycetales bacterium
CGGGCTCCACCAGTTCCAGCAGTGGCTGTTCATCATCGTGGGGATGGTGGTGGTTTCGTGGCTGTTCCACCGCTTCTTCAAGGCCTGGCAGCGCGCCGGGCAGCCCGTCGGCCCGCCGGTTCAGCTTGAGGACGAGCTCTTTCCTCCCCTCGTGGCCGAGGCGATCAAGACCTCGAAGATCCTCGAACCCGAGCCCCCCCATGCGGCGACCGCCTCCGAGGCTCGGGTTGCCCCGGAGGCCGCGATCGAGCCGGGTGCCCGGGATCACGAAACCGAAGCGTCGAGCGGGCAGAACGGCCCGACGGACGCGGCTTCCCCCCGAAAACCGGGGGGAGAACCCCTCTCGTCGCCGATTGCTCCGGTCGCTCCGCGCGACAAGGGAGCGTTGGCCGATGCCCTGCACAAGCCATCCGACACCCTCCCGACGCCGGGAGGGATCGTCAGCCCGACGAATTGAGGTTGGGCGAATTTTTCTTCGAAAAGCCGGGATTTTCACTGAAGAAATCGTGTTGACCCGATTTGGGGTTCCTGATACTTTCCCGACGTCATCGGCGAGGCGGAGAAACGCCTGGCTGAAACCGAACGTTCCGCAGAGAGGTAGTAGGTTGGTGAGCCGTCGGCCGGAGGGGACTCCCCGAAAGCGATGGTTCGTCGGGTCTAGAGATCGGTCCTTTCGCGAGGTCCTCTTCACTATTCCCGACCCCACTTGATCCCGAATCCAGGTCGCCTTGGGGAACACGCGAGGTCCCGAGTGTTCGCCCGAACCTGGCGGGTGGGGCCCGTCCGGAGACGTTCTCCGGCCGGCGAGATCACGGATTGACTCGCTCTAGAGGGTTTCGCCGAGAGACGGACCCTAAAGATCAACCCTGGAAGATCGTTAGAATGAACAAATTCACTTTTGCTCTCGCCCTGGGGGCTGGTCTTCTCCTCAGTTTGGCCAACCCGACCGTCCATGCAGCCCCGATTGTTCAGACGCTTGCCACGCCTGAATTGTCATCCTCGCAGTTCAACTCGCTGTTCAAGGCGATCGACAATGCTCCGACGCTGACATCGTCGTACCAGTTCATGAATACCAACGTCTCGGGAGTCGTCCAGTCCCAGGTGTTCCAGGGCACGGGCGCCGCGGCCGGCCTCTATGCGTATGCGTTCCAGTTCGGCGTCAACAACACCAGCGACGTTGCCGGTGAGCCGACCTCGGTCAGCAGCGCGGCCATGGCGTTCAACGCCACCCCGGTCCTGTCCAATTTCATCGACACCACGTCGGCGCAGTACGCCGCCTACGTCGTGAAGGACGGGAAGATCGGCGGCATCGACCTGCCGCAGGCCGCACCCGGGAGCATCATCCAGTCCCCCACGTCGTTGGCCTGGCAGCCCGGCACCAAGACCGGTGCCCTGACCTTCCAGTACCTCGACTCGGATTCGAGCACCGGCCCGCTCGGCGCGGGAGCCAAGAGCGCCACGGTCGTCGTGATCTCGAACCAGCCGTTCACGACCCAGCCGGTCAGCCTCCAGAATGCCAATCCGCAAACCTCCTACCCGGTCGCCTACTCGGCCACGGGGGGGGATATCCACGAAGTCCCGGTTCCCGAGCCGTCGACGGTCCTCGCCTGGGCCGGGATGATCGGGGCCGTCGCCGTCGTCCGCCGGGTGCGCCGAGGCCGCGCCGCCCAGGCCTGAGCCGATCCTCGCCACGAGATCAAACCAGCCGCGATGACCTTGCGGCAACCGAAGCACGCCCCTTGCCGTCCCGGAGCAATTCCGGACGGGAAGGGGCTTCGCCGTTGCAGTCTGCCCATGATGGACACCCGTGACTCGACTTGTAGGATACTTGCAACCATGAGAATTCAGCCTTTCGCCCGCGCCCTGGCAGCCTTCTTCCTCACCGCGACCGCGACCGTCGAATTGCGAGCGGCCCCCCTGGTGAGCCCACTGACCGTCGGGGATCTCCCCGCCTGGCAATTCAATTCCCTGTTCTCGCCGATGGCGTCGGCCCCCGTCATCAACGCGGCTTATGGGGTGATGAATACCCCAGTCACCGGCGCGGTCCTTTCGCAGGTGTTTCAAGGCTCGGGAATCGCGGCGGGGCTCTATGCCTACGCCTATCAGATCGTGGTCAACCCGGTCGCGGACGGGAACGGCCAGCCGACCTCGGTCAGCAGCGCCTCGCTGACCTTCAACGCCTCCCCTGTCGCGACCAACCTCCTCGTCGGCTCGGGATCATACTCAGCCTACGTGGTGAAGGATGGGCAGATCGGCGGCATCCCGGCCGCACAGGCCGGCTCCGGCGGCTCGATTCAAAGCCCCGACTCGATCACCCTCCTGAGCGGAGCCCTGTCCCGCTCCCTCACGTTCCAGTACCTGAACGCGAAGACGGGGAGCGGCCCCCTGGAAGCCGGCTCGCGGAGCGCGACGATCGTCGTCCTCTCGACGAGCCCCTTCACGACCCAGTCGGTGAGCATCCAGAACTTCAACCCGCAGATCAGCTACCCGATCGCGTATTCGCCGTCGTCCACGGCGGTCCCCGAGCCGTCGACGGTCCTCGCCTGGGGGGGCGCCCTCGTCGGGCTCGCCTTGATGCAACGACGGCGTCGTTCGAGTCGCACTGCTTGAGTCGTTCGGCTACAATCACGCCTTTCTTCTGCTCGGCGCGGGTCTCCCGACCCCGCCGAACGTTTGACCATCGCGAGGCATCCCTTGACAGACATTCCCGCGTCCGAGTCCGCATCCCGCGCCGTCGAACCGCGCGCGGTGGTGTTCGACCTCGACGGCCTGATGTTCGATACCGAGGCCCTCTACCATCGGGTCACCTCGGAACTGCTCGCGGAGCGGGGCAAGGTCTTCAGTGCCGAGATCATGCGAGCGATGATCGGCCGGCGAGCCCCCGAGGCGGGGCTCGCCCTGAAGACGCTCGCGGGGCTCGACGAGTCGGTCGACGACCTGCTGGAGATCATCCGGAAACGGTTCCGGGCCGAGATGGAAGTCGCCGTCCACCCGACCCCCGGCCTGTTCGTGCTGCTCGACCGGCTCGCAGACGCGGGTCTCCCGCTCGCGGTGGCAACGTCGTCTCAGCGTGCCTATGCGGAAGGGCTCCTGCAAAGCCATGGCCTGCGCAATCGGTTTCGGTTCATCCTGGCTTCCGAAGATGTCGCCAACGGCAAGCCCGATCCCGAGATTTATCGGACCGCCATCCAGCGGCTGGGTGCCGAGCCGGCGTCGGTGATGGTCCTGGAAGATAGCGTCCCCGGAGTCCTCGCGGCCAGGGGGGCGGGGGCGTTCGCGGTGGGCGTTCCCCACGAACACAGCCCGGCCGATGCCCTCCACGCGGCGGACCTGATCGTCGAGCGGCTCGATGACCCATCCCTGTTACGGCTGATCCCCGCGGGAGGCACGCGATCCTTCAACTCTCTCGGCGGAGCCGACCAGACCCGGCGCGAGCGACTCCTGGGTCCCTTACGCCTTGCCGATGTTCGCGTTCCTGCTCCTCACGAGCTTCGAGTCGAGCTTCAGCTCGACGACTCCCGACGGCGACGGCATCCCGTTCCCCTACGCGTATGGGGGGAAGGTGATCCTGGTCGGCTGCCTCACGGCCGTCTCGCTCTTCAAGTTCGGGCTCTGGCGCGAGCTTGCGCCGCTGCCCCGGCCGACCGATTTGCTCCTGGCGATCGGGATCGGCTTGCTGGTGATCGTGGCCTGGATCGGCCTGGACGGCCTGTACCCCGACCTCCCGTTCCTGGGTGCCCGGACCGCCTTCGACCCCACCATACTCCCCGGCGCACAGAAATGGGTCTTCCTCACCGCCAGGATGTTCGGCCTGGTGCTGCTCGTGCCGGTCTTCGAGGAGCTTTTCTGGCGATCGTTCCTGATGCGTTGCCTGATCGACACCGAGTTTTCGCGCGTGCCGGTCGGGAAGGTCACCCTCTTCTCGGCCCTGGCGACCTCGGCCCTCTTCGGGCTCGCCCATCCCGAGTGGCTCCCCGCGTTCCTCACCGGGCTGGCCTGGGCCTGGCTGCTGAAGCACACCCGGTCGCTCGGCGCCTGCGTGATCAGCCATCTGGTCGCGAACCTCGCCTTGGGGCTCTACGTGCTATACACTCACCAATGGAAGTACTGGTGAGAATCCCGTCCTCGCGAGCAAACCCCTGAAGCCCGGTGCGCTCGCGTTTCCGTAGGGGGCTCCGATGCTCATCCCCTGGGGAACCGATGCGCCGATCTACCATTGGCCGATCGCCACGGCGGGGCTGATCGTGGCGAATGTCGCCGCCTTCGCGATCGTCCCGGCCGACCAGTACGAAGCCTGGTGCCTGGCCTTCGGCGAGGGGCTGCATCCGCTCCAGTGGATCACGTCGAGCTTCCTCCACGCCAATTTCGATCATCTGCTCGGCAACATGCTGTTCCTCTGGGCCTTCGGCATCGTCGTGGAGGGAAAGCTCGGCTGGGCCAGGTTTCTCGCCGTCTACCTGGCGATTTGCCTGCTGGACGGGTTGCTGATTCAGCTCTTCATGTGGCGGGCCGATTCCGGGCGCGCCCTCGGGGCCTCGTCGGCGATCTTCGGCCTGATGAGCATGTGCCTCGTCTGGGCGCCGCGGAACGTGCTCCATTTCGTCGCGCCGTTCCAGTTCTTCTTCCCGATGGCGTTCGACGTTTCGATCCTGTTCGTCGCAGGCTCCTACATCGCCATCGAGTTCCTGTTCGTCGCGCTGACCAGCCTGGCGATGTCGAGTGCGCTGCTGCATGCGTCCGGCGCGGCCATCGGCTTTGGCGCGGCGGTCCTTTTGCTTCACTTTGATTTGGTGGACTGCGAAAACTGGGATCTAGTCGCAGTAATGGGCGGGCGTGTCGGACAATCGAAGGATGAGGTGCGAAAAGCCCGACTCATGGCGAAAAAACGCCTGCCGAGCCTCGAATGGAATCAGAACGCCCAGGACAAACGACGGAAAAAGTCCTCGAAGCGTAATGGCCCGGTGGAAGATCCCCAGGCGAGCGCGACGCGCCGTCTTCAGGAACATCTCCAGAAACAGGAGAACGAGGCGGCCCTGGCCGTTTACAAGAAGGCCAGGGACAGGCTTCCTCGTTGGGAACTCTCCGAGCGGGATTGGCGCAATCTCGTGAAGGGGGTCGTCGAGCTTGGCATCTGGGAAGAAGCGTCGAACGTCCTCCTGGATTATCTGAAGGCGTCGCAGAATCCCGACAGCCGGATTCGCCTGAAGCTGGCCCAGATCCTCATCCGCCATCAGGAGCGGCCCGCCAAGGGGCTCGAAGTCCTGGAGGCGATTCCGCCGGGCTCCCTCCCGGATTCGCTGGAACGGACCCGGAAGGAACTGGCCCGGCGTGCCCAGGACATGGTCGAGGATGGCGTCCTCGAGATTGACGAAGACGCCCGCTGACCGGGGTTTTCGCGCTTCGCGTCGTCGTCGAGGAATCAGAGCTTCAAGAAGAGCCGGTGCTTTTCGAGGTGCCGGATGAAGAGGTAGCAGAGGCCGAAATAGGCCAGGAACCCGATCGTGAGGACCCAGGCCGGGACATCCGGCGGGAGATAGGGCTTGATCGCGCTGGCCACCATCGGATGGAGAATATACGCGGCCAGCGCATTCTGGCCGAACGTCTGGAACAACCCCACGCGAAGCGTGCCGATATCGCAGAGCGCCACGAACAGGGCATAGACCAGCACGGAAAAGCCCGCCGAGAATGTGAGATACGAGACGCTCCCGGTTCGCTGGCTCATCGTCCACATGTTGACCACGTAGTCGGCTCCCGGCTTCACGAAAGGGGGGAGGTCGAGCTGGCCGTCGCCGCCGGTGATCAGGTAGCCGATCGCCATCAAGCCGATGGCCCACGCCAGCAACCTGGGGATCGCCCCTTTCGTCGATTCCGTGACCAGATCATAGGCGAGCGAGCCCGCCAGCATGGGGATCGCCCAGCTCATGAAGCCCATGGCGCCGCCGTCGATCACCGGCACCTTCCAGGCCCAGTCGAAATAGAACAACCGCGAGAAAAGGAGGTGCAAGGCGCCCGAGGCGAGCATGAAGATGATTCGCGTGCCGGGCCTGGCCGCGATCACGGGCATGATCCAGATGGCCGTCACCGCGATATGGACCAGCGTCTGGAAGAGGTCGCGCCGGAATGCCTGGGCGAAGAAGCCGCTCCACCCCAGGTTCTGGAGTTCTTGCCAACTCCCGACCTTCCCGTCCAGGTGGTAGATCACGAATCCGAGGAGGATGAGCCCGAGATTGCGGCGGAACACCGCCGAATAGGCGTCCCACGAGCTGAGCGTTTCGAGCCTTCGAAGTAAGGTGAGCCGATACGCGAAGCCGACCGCGAAGAAGAACTGCGGCATGATCGTGTCGGCGTAGCTGCAATACGTGTTGTGATGCCTCAGCACCGCCGGGACGGTGATCTTGTAGTCGCCGATGAAATTCACCAGCAGCATGCCGACGACGGTGTAGCCTCGAAACTCGTCGAGCGAGGCGATTCGCCCTCGCAGTGTTGATCCCGTTACCTCGGAATTGCCCGTCGACATGGAACGTCCCTTGCGTTGCGGATTCGCGGAATTCACGGCCCTTCTTCACATGGATCGAGGCGATCGTTCTTAACCGCTTTCGCGATTGCGTTCAACCAGTTGAA
Organism: uncultured Planctomycetales bacterium; assembly: GCA_937997355.1. Classification (GTDB taxonomy): domain Bacteria; phylum Planctomycetota; class Planctomycetia; order Isosphaerales; family Isosphaeraceae; genus CALKTZ01. Next base: position 6,622 of record CALKTZ010001096.1, read on the forward strand.
TTCGATTTCCGCGGGCTTTCAAAGAAACAACGAACGGGCCGGGGACGTTCCTTATCCTCGAAGCAGCCCACGAGTAGGGGATTCCGGGAAGCCGGGTAGTCGGTTTGGACTGCCGAATTAGGCGTGCCAAAAATGCCATGTTAATTACAGTATTGCCTTTCATTGCCAATTACATGAATCGATGATTGAACATTTCTGGTCGCGGGTCCGGCGCTGAGTTTATTCGGAGACTGGACTTCGCGAGAGATACGCGGGATCGTACGACGGGCAGGCCGCGACGTGCCCCCCGGGGTATGTGGAACCCCTTTTGCGTGCCGGGCATGCGGATCGTCCGCCCGCGATACGCCGGACGACGTCGCCAAAAATCTGCGGGAAGAGGGTTGACGTTCACGCGAGAAGGTCGTATTTTGGCGATCACAACGATCATATGACTTACGGAACAACGAGAGACGTCATGATGTGAATGCATTGTTGACGATCTCTTCATTCTTCGATTTGACTGTCCTCGGGCCGCGAAGTCGGCGAGCCCGTTTCTTCACCACCAATAAAATGAGGCTCGATTCCAGGCGGCACGGACGCGATCGCCCGGTTCGACCTTGCCGCGAGGAAGCTGCCATTGGCAATTGCCAGGGGTGGGATTCTCGCTTGTCCGCCAAACCCACCGCGCTCGTCGTTCGGCATGGATGCGGAACAGTCGCGGGCGGGCTTTGGCTAAACTAAACGTGGATCGAGGCGGTTGGAAAGACTCGATATCTTGCCGATCGCCTCGATTCACGTTTAATTCATTTCACGCCTTGCGAATGTCAGGCGCGCGTTTCGATCCGCGGACGCGTCGCCTCCGAGGACCTCGCCCGTCGAGCGCCCGGGCGCGAGCCCGCCGATCGGGCGTCGAAGCCGCTCAGGCGAATCTCGGCCGAACCTGACCCGTCAGCCCCCCGGATCGTCGGTTTCGGAGTCGGCTCGGCCTTCTTTGGGTGACGGCGTTCCGCCGGACCCGATCAGGGGACGGTCCGATCGCGGTACGGGGCCTCGGCCATGTCGCGATACATCTCCTCGTCGGAGACGGCGGACCGGGAGAAGATGGGATTCGGGTCGGGGGAGCTGGGCGGCTGTTCGGGGATGGGCTTGGGGGCGAGCAGACCGGCCCGAATGCCGACGCGTTCCGCGAGGGCCTGGGAGAGCAGGGTATCGCCG
>CALKTZ010001097.1 GCA_937997355.1 uncultured Planctomycetales bacterium
GTGCCCGCAGCGTCGGTCGACCGCGAACGGTCGAGGCCATCGATCCGCGGCCTCGACGGCCCAGCCCTGAAAGGGCGGCCTTGTGTCGCTCGGGGCAACGCCCCGAGTGACGACGGCCGATCCTTCTTTCTCCTCGTCTTCGAGCCCTGTAGGGGCGGCCTTCCCCGGTTGCCGTCACCGCGCCGCGAGATGTTCAAAGCGGTGGTCTCCCGACCCCGCCGAAACCACCGACCAAAGGTCTCCGATCTTGCTCAGAGGGCTCGGTCGGGAGACCTTCATCCAACGGCGAGGGGGGCGAAATGATCCGGCGAATGCCGTACGCAATCCAATCGAGAACTGCTCGAAAGTGAATCCGAAACCCCTCATTCCATGCCCAGATCGCCCCTGCGAAACGTCGGGGGCGAAAAATCGCGGGGAGCATCCCAAAATAGGGAGATGAAAACGGCAACTCCCCGCAAAGTATGGGTAGATCGGCGAACGGGGCCTTCGGAGGTTGATCGTGGCGAGTCGACAACCGGGTGCGACGGTCAATTACCTGGGTCAGTTGTTCAACCACGGCACGGCCAGCGGCCTGAGCGAGCGTGAGCTGCTCGACCGCTTCCTCGCCGCGCGGGACGAGATCGCATTCGAGGCGATCCTCGCCAGGCACGGGCCGATGGTGCTGGGGGTTTGTCGGCGCATCCTGCGCGACCGGCATGAGATCGATGACGCCTTCCAGGCGACTTTCCTGGTCTTCGCGCGACGCGCGGGGTCCATCCGAGGGGCCGAGTCGGTCGGCCGCTGGCTGCACGGCGTCGCCCGTCGAGTCGCCAGGCGAGCCGATGCCCAGCGGACCCTCCTCAGTGTCAGGGGCGGGGATCTCTCCGCCGAGGAACCGGCCTCTCCCGACGGTTCGCCCGATGAGATCGCGGTGGGGAAGGAGTTGCTCGCAGTCCTCGACGACGAGCTGACCCGACTCCCCGCCTCGCTCCGATCGCCGATCATCCTCTGCGACCTGGAGGGGCTGACGCGCGAGGAGGCTGCCAATCGGCTCGGCTGGCCGGTCGGGACCGTCCACAGCCGACTGTCTCGCGCCCGCGACCAGCTCCGGCGCCGCCTTTTTCGCCGAGGGTTGACGGCCAATGACGCCGCCTTTTCGGCCGCCATCGCCTATCGGCCGGTTCCATTGTCACTCTTCAAGGCGACCGTCGGACTATCCGTGAAGTTCGCATCTCGGCGAGCCGCCCTGTCCGCGGCCTGCCCGGTCCCATCAACCCTTCTCGCCCAGGGAGTCCTCCACACCATGATGATCTCGAATTTGAAAATCCTCGGAACCACCGCGCTGGCCTGCTCCCTCGCCCTGGGGGTCCTGGGAAAGTCCGTCGTGCAATCGGGGGCGGAAGCAGGGGGCTTGAATCAGGCGGCGGTCGACCGTCAGGAACGGGAGGAAGAGAAGCAAGAGCCGGGCGACATGCAGGAGGAAGTTGCCCGTTTACGGCGGCAGAACACACAATTACAGAAGGAGGTGGACGACCTGCGCCGTCAGCTCGAATCCATGCGTCGGCCCGATCCTGCAAAGCTCCCCAAACCGGCGGCTGCTTCGGATCCTCAACGACCCCCAGGCGAACCGGGCGTCCCCATCCCGGGCCTTTCGCTGCATCGGGGTGGCTCCAACTCCACCAAGAAGAATCGCCTGAATTACGTGAGCACGGGCCAGATCATCGTCGTCGTATCGCCAGACGGCAACACGGTGACGGCTTACAGCACGGAAACTGGCAAGGCGAAGTCCCTCCAGCTGCTGAGGCACGATGGCGCGAAATACAAGGTCGTCCCGATCGTCAGCCCGGGTTTGGCGTTGCTGCACATGAAGGGGCAATCCATCGCCCAGTTGGCCGCATTCAATCTCATCGACGGGAACTGGCACACACAAACCCTGAACGAGCTGGTCGACGAGGCCAAACCGCTCGTCGGACCGGGCCTGGCGGTTTACCCGATCGGTCGCAGGCTCTATGCCTTCAGCGCGACCGCGAAGAGGTGGGACGTTTTGGAATTGCCCGAAGGGGCGGTCCCCATCCCTGCACTCGGACCGGCCGCCATCACCTGCGAATATGAAGGACGCCTCCACGTCTTCAGCGCCAAGACAGGGACCTGGGAGGCGATCAGCATCGAGGCTCCTCCCGTCATCGAGCGATCCCTCGACCCTCGATCTCGATAACGATGCGGAGGAACCCAGGCCCCCGGTCCCTGCCTCGGCGGAGATCAATGAGCGGCCGAGGCGGGCAAGATTCCAGTCGGCGATCCGATTGATCCCCGGGTGATTGGTGTCGACAGCGACACGCGGCGGCTCCGGCGAAACGTCCAAGGAGCACCAGGTCTCGCTCCTCAGGCCATCGACCGCGATGCGAGAGCTCGGTGAGGGCCGGTCCGAGCGGCGGCGGTCGGTTGGTTTATCCGCGGCGCAGGCGGCGACGTGCCGTCGCGACGAGCAGGCCGATCCCTGTGGCCGTTAGACCGAGAGACGACGGCTCGGGCACGGCCGAAAATCCCAACTGGAATGCCAGGTCGCCGAGCGGCGAGTTTGTCCATGGGCCAGTCGTAGGACTGTTGAGGGACACCGCGAACCCGCCGCTCGCGCTGAAGGTTGCCCAGATCCAGTAGTCGGCGTTGGATCCGCCGCCGTTGACGACGCTCAGCCAATATGAGCCGCCCCCGAGCGAAACCGGCGCGAAGGTCGCGTCGTAGCGGTATGTATCCAGCATGATGGTGCCGCCGCCGAAGACGTCCTTGATCCCCGTGTTGACTCGGGTCGCCGTGAACGCTTCCGAGGCGACCACGGCGCCCGGCTTGCCGCCGGCATCGCCGTAGAAATAGAGCGTGAAGGCGTCTGCGATCGGCGGGACAGGGGTACCAATCGAGTCCGAATAGACACCCCAGAACGTGATCGTATTGATGTCGAGGGGCGCGACGACGCCGAAGTTGTCCGCAATAAACTGAGGTGTACCCGGGAAATTGGGCGTGGATGCGTATCCCCCCAGATAATTCGGCGGCCCCTGGTCGATCAGGATACCGGCCGCGGCCTGGGGAGTATGGAATGCAAGGGCCGTCAGGGCAATGGCGATGGTGAAGGCGTAGCCTATCAGACGAATGTCTTTCATTGTTCAGTCCTTTGCGTGACGGTTTAATATGTTTCTGAACAAAATGTGTTATCCGCGCTGGCGGTTCCATTGTCAAAACAAATGTCAAAACAAATTCCCCGAAGATGTCGGGCAGAAGTCCCTGATCGGGAAAGCCCGTCACGGCGGCCTTTTCGGCGGCATTCGGCGCCGATCGCCGCCGACTCCGTTCGAGAAATTCAGAACGACTCCGTCCGGCTGCTCAGTCGATTGAACACTCGCCAACGGGAAAGCGGCAGACCGAAGTATTTTGTAGGGCGGGCACTATCCAAACGACCCATCCTTCCGCCAGACTGACTGTGGGCGGTGCCTCCTCTAGCTTTCTTGTCGACTCGGTTTTCGAGATAGCTCGTCTCGCTGGTTTCGCAAGAGGGTTGAGTCAAGCAATCCCGGGCATCAAGGTTCCAGACGAGTCGAGGGGTTAACCGAAGCCGATTGAGGCGCGAATCATTGGGGATACCCAGGAGCCGATGGGGTGGATCAATGCCGGTTGAATTGGTTTCCGAAGCGATGGTTACCGTCGGCGTACCCGCGACCATTGAAGGGCCGTCGCCTCGTTCGAGCTTTGCGGTCGTCTTCGAAGACGACGGGGTGACCGGATATTTCTACGGCCTCGACTTCGCAGGCAAGGAAAATCCGATCCTCGACGCGATGCACGTCTACAATGTTGCCCAGGTCACGGATCGGGATAAGCCATCGCTCGTCCAACTGGTCTGGTCGAGCGACGGCCTCAAGTCTGCTTTGCTGATCAACCAGTACCCTTATAGTGGTCCCCATTGTCTGGGCCAGGGTGGGCCGACGGGCTGGTCGGTCGGCAGATGCGCAATCGGCCGGCGGGGGCTAGGCTGTGGTGCGGATCCGGTTTACAATCGTTGGCCGGAATTTCCAAATGCGGGAATTTCGCCGCGATTGACGCAAACCTCGATTCTTCCTCATCCCGGCCCCTGGCTGATCTCGAACTCGATTGTGCCTGCCGGGCTGCTCGACTGGACCTCGCATGACGGCACCACAATCCACGCCCCAGGGTTCTCAATCCGAAGCCACCTACGATAATCAGGGTCAATATACCCGGGCCGGCATTCTCCGCTACGAGAAGGTCTTCGGCACCGACTACGTGAGCACCGGCGGGCATGCCACGACCGAGGATCTCTGCGCCCGCCTCGGCGACTCGCTTCGGCCCGGCGTCCGGGTCCTCGATGTCGGCAGCGGCATCGGCGGCGCGGCCTTCCACCTGGCCCGGAAATACGGGGCCAAGGTGGTTGGCGTCGATCTCGCCAAGAACATGATCGACATCGCCAACGAGAAGACCCAGGCTTACGGCCTCGGCGACTCGGTCAGCTCGATCCTCGGCGACGTCCTCACGACCGAATTCCCCGAGAAGTTCGACATCATCTGGAGCCGGGACGCCCTGATGCACGTCCCCGACAAGGCCCATCTCTTCTCCCACCTGTTCGGCCTCCTCAATCCGGGGGGCCGGATCGTCATCACCGACTACGCCCGAGGCAAGACCCCCGGTTCTCCGGAATTCGAAGCCTACATCACCAAGACCGGCTATTCGGTGATCGAGCCCGAGAAGTACGGCGAGTTCCTCCGAGGCGCCGGCTTCACCGACGTCGTGGTCGATGACGCGACCCCGAAATTCATCGAGATCCTCCGAGACGAGGTGAAACGGCTCAAGGAGCAGCGGACCGACTTCGTCGGGGCGTTCTCGGAGACCGATCTCAACTACATCATCGACCGCTGGGAGATGAAGGTCCGCTTCTGCCAGGCGGGCGACATGAAGTGGGGCATCTATCTGGGGACGCGCAAGGCTTGAGCTGAGCGAAGCCTCGCGGCATTTCCTTTCGAGCAGAGCAATCGGCCCCGCCTGGATCGCTGGGTGGGGCCGCTCTGCTTGAGGCGAATGAGACCAATGGTTAGCCCGGCCTTCCCGGATCTTGAGGGGTGCAAGCTCGTGTCGCGGACATCGATCGAGGACACTCGTGACCTGGCCCGGTTCGGATACAAGCAAGAACTCGACCGGACGCTCGGAGCCTTCTCCTCGTTCGCGGCCGGGTTCTCGTATATCTCGATCCTGACGGGGGGCGTCCAGCTCTTCTACCTGGGCTTCGGCGCGGCGGGTCCCGCCTTCTTCTGGACCTGGCCGGTCGTCTTCCTCGGCCAGCTTGCGGTGGCCCTCTGTTTCGCCGAGCTCGCGGCCCGCTACCCCCTCTCGGGAGGGGTCTATCAGTGGTCGAAGAGTGTCGGATCTCCCGAGATCGGCTGGATGGCGGGCTAGGTTTACCTGGCCTGCTCGGTCATCACGCTGGCCGCCGTGGCGCTGGCGCTCCAGGCCACGTTGCCGCAAATCTCCCCCTGGTTCCAACTCGTGGGGAATCCCTCGAACCCCGGCGACGGCGCCATGAATGCCGTCCTCTGGGGCTGCGTGCTGATCGGCCTGTCGACGGTGATCAATTCGGTCGGCGTCCGGCTGATGGCCCGGATCAATAATGTGGGGGTCTTCGCGGAGCTTTTCGGCGTTCTTTTACTGATCGGATGCCTCGCCTATCGGATGAAGAGAGGCCCTTCCGCCTTGCTCGAAATGCCTCCGGCCGATTCCACCGGCGGCGCGGGGCTTGGCGGGTTCGCCCCATTCTTCGCGGCCTCCCTCATGGCTTCCTACGTGATGTATGGATTCGACACGGCCGGGGCACTCGCCGAGGAGACCGACAACCCGAGGAAGCGAGCCCCCTGGGCGATCCTCCAGGCGCTCACCGCAGCCGGGATCGTGGGAGCCTTCCTGATCCTCCTCGGCCTGCTGGCGGCCGTCGACCTCAACGACCCGGAGCTTGGGCAACTGAGCGGCGGCCTGCCGATGATCGTCAAGGATGTGCTGGGACCCGGGCTCGGGCGTGTCTTCCTCTGCGAGATCGTCTTCGCCGTGACCGTCTGCGCCCTGGCGGTCCACGCGGGCTCGGTCCGCCTGATGTTCGCCATGGCTCGCGACAACAACCTCCCCTGCTCCCGCGCCCTGGCCAGGGTTCAGGCCGAGACGCGCACGCCGATCCTACCCGCCGTCGTCACGGGGGCTTTGGCGATCGGGATCTTGCTGGTGAACGTCAATCTGCCACATATCATCGAAACCCTCTGCTCGGTCTCGATCGTCTGGGCCAATCTGGCCTATTTGTTGGTCACGCTGCCGATGCTGATCATGCGGCTTCGCGGGGATGACGAACCCGAGGCCGAGGAGTTTGCCATCGACCCGCGAGACGACTCGGGGGACCTCGACACGGCTCCGGTTCCCCGCCTCAACTCCGGCCAGGACGACCCAAGCGGGCTCTTTTCGCTGGGGCGTTTGGGGCTGCCGATCAATCTGATCGCGGTGCTCTGGGGCATCGCGGTGATCGTCAACGTGAGCTGGCCGCGGGCGTCGATCTACGGGGACCACCCCTGGGGGCGGCATGCCGCAACCCTCGCGACACTGACCCTGATGGGCTTCGGCGCGGCCTATTGCTGGATCTTCCGGAAGTCTCGTTCCGAGATCCTCCCGGAGCACGCGGCCGACGAGGAGCCCCTGGTCGAGCCGGAGTCGGGGACCCTCTCCCACCAATTTTCTTGATCCGATCGAGGTTTGAACTCGGGTCGAGGCGGCGGCCGAGACTCGATCGACGAGATCCATTCCCAAGGAACAGGCGCGATGCCGCAGGTCAGCACCAAGCCCAATCCGGGTCCGAACACTTCCGAGTTCCAGTCGAAACCCTCCACCCTGCGTTGGTTCCTTGGGTGGTGCGTGCACGGATACACGGCGCTCGGCCTGGTGATTGCCGCGGTAATCGCCGTGCTGCTCTTTCAAGGGGGGGGCGATGCCTTCCGCTGGTCGTTCATCCTGATGGGGATCGCCACGATCGTCGATGCCACCGACGGCACCCTCGCCCGCAAGGTCCGGATCAAGGAGGCGGTGCCGAGCTTCGACGGCCGGCGCCTCGACGACCTGACCGACTTCCTCACCTACACCTGCCTCCCCTTGCTGCTGATCTGGCGGGCCAACATCCTCCCGGCGGGGCAGGAGCCCTGGCTCATCTTTGCCCTGCTCGCCAGTGCCTACGGGTTTTGCCAGGTTGACGTGAAGACCGAGGACGGCTACTTCCTCGGCTTCCCCTCGCTCTGGAACCTGGTCGCCCTCTACCTCTATGTGTTGCCGATCGGCCCCTGGGTGTCCCTTGTAATCGTCATGGTCCTCGCGTTGATGACATTCGTCCCGAGCCGCTATCTCTACCCGTCGTCGCAGCCGAGCGCCTTGAACCGGATTTCGAGCCTCCTGGGGGCGCTCTGGACCCCCCTCCTCGTCTGGTTCGCCTGCCGTCTCCCCTCCTCCTCCAGGGCCGAGATCGACGCCTCTACGGTCCAGATCGCCCTCGTCTCGATGATCTATCCCATCTTCTACATGGGAGCATCCTGGCTGATCAGCATCGGCCACTGGCGGAAAAATTGGGTTCGTTCGTGAAAATCGCAGGGTAATGCCGAGGGAAGACACCGCTCAAAGCGAACGATCCATAACCAAGCTACTGATTACTTGCAAATTGGGTTCGTTTCGCAGATTCGTCCCCGGTCCAGATTGGGTTGGCTCGTCGAAATTGGGTTCACCCCGTGTGCGAATTGTTTGGGGACTTGAAAAAGGGCGACG
>CALKTZ010001098.1 GCA_937997355.1 uncultured Planctomycetales bacterium
GGTCGTAGTCGACGTCGAGGAAGACGTCGAGCATCGAGATCGTGTCGAAGCCGTTCGAGATCGAGACGAAGTAGGCGAAGGGCTTGGAGATCCGACCGCTCCACATCCACCATTGGCGGGGGAAGTCGAATGTGTCGTGGACCGGGTTCTGCCCCGCCTGCTGATAACCTCGATACTCGAACTGCGTCAGGTTGTGAAACTGGAGGATGTACTCGTCGTCATCCGTGCGCATCTCGAAGCCGGGGCCGAATTTCACATTGGCCCTCTTGCTTTCGAGCACGGTAGGAGCGTCGAACCGAGTGGAAGGAGGAGGGTTGGGCGGGTTGGATTGCCCGGGACCGCTGACCCCCCCCGAGGCGGCGGGGGCAACGGCCGTCGCGGGATTTGGGATGTCGGTGGCGGCCGTGGCCCCCGGCTGAACATTGCCGGCGGGTGCGCCGGCAACGGCCGGCTGAGGCTGGCCAATTTGCTGAGATAGCTGATTGACCATCGCTTCCAGTTGCTGAATGCGCGATTCGAGCTGGGCCTCGCGGCTCAACGGGGCGGGCGGGACGGATGCGTCGACGTCGGGAACGCTCGGGGTCGGAGCGGCCGGCGTTGCAATGGGTTCCTGCGAGGGGCTTTCCTGGGCGGAAGCCCCCCCGATCAAGAGAATCCACGCAGCGAGAGACTGGAGAGCCCATCGCGAATAATGGGGTCCATTTTGTTTTTCCATTTTCTTTTTTAGCCTCATGCTTCGATATCCGATCAACCCTCGCCCTGTCGGATATCGGACCCCGCGGCATCCCTGCGCGGATCAGATCTGGACACAGCAATTCGCTCGAAATCCGGGCAGCCCCATCTTCTCGGAGAATCCGATTCAGCAAATCCTACCTAAAGCATTTCCGCCCAGTGCCCGCCTATCACCGCGCATACAGCCATGACGTCGCGGACGTTAAGAAACTAAAACTTAGGATCGTCCGAACCTCTGCGGAAGTTGAGGCAAGAACCGGAAAAGCCGGTCGTGACGATTCTTTCGAGGGCATTGACCTCACACGCAGGCAGGCAGGCAGGCAACGACTCATTCGAAGGCGGCGACCAGGGCCATGAGTCCGACGCCGCCGAGCAGGGCGGCCGAGAGCTTCAAGCGGTCATGCGAGTGGAATTGGAGTTCGGGAAGGAGGTCGCTGAGCGAAATGCAGAGGAAGGTGCCGGCGGAAAACGAGAGGGCCGCCGCGGTCCAGGTTTGGGCGATCTCGGGACCGACGAGGCCCATCCCCAGATAGAAGAGCACGATTCCCCCCGGGACCATCAAGGCAAACCCGAGATTCACGAAATGGGCCAGCCACCGGGGCACTCCTGCCCGGAGCATGAGCGAGACGATCGTCAGGGCATCCGCCGGCTTGTGCGCGGCGGTCGCCAGGAAGACCCCCCAGCCGATCCCAACCCCCAGGCCCGCCTCCGCCTGGGCCGAGACCGCGCTCGCAAGCGCCACGCCGCCCGTCAGGGAATGGACGGCCAGCCCGATGGCCGCGGGAGTCCACTGCAAGGAGCCGCCTCGACTGAAGACCCGGTCCTTGATCGAATGCGGTTCGGAATGATGGGCACAACCCGGCCCGTGAGATCCGCCGACCTCCAATTTGTGGAGCGTCTCCTCCCCGGGAGGCTCCTGGGGCTCATGATGATGGAACGAGAAGAATCGCTCGACGAAGAAGAGGAGCAGCAAGCCGAGGATGGCCCAGCGGATCGTTGAGGGAGAACCGATTTCCACCGCCTCGGGGAGCATGTGCAGGAACGCCGCCCCCAGCATGATCCCGGCCGAGAAGCTCAGATAAACCTGCAACCTCGTGTGGCTAAGCACCGAGGCCAGCGGCAGAATCCCCCCCAGAATGCTCACGATCACGATCAGCAGGCTGAATAAAATCAGAAGCATCAGCATGGGGTTTGCCTCGTTCTCGCCGGTCGAGAGAACGTGTCGGAGCGACGGTCGAACGGCCCATTCCAACCCCCGAATCCATGGCGCGACCATGGCCCAAGTCGAATCGGAAGCGGTTCGGACGAGATCATGGAAAATGGCCGGCGCGGGGTTCAGGGGACGAAGACCGTGAAATCCCCCTCCGGAAAAAAGAACCCCGGCGAAGGGGCCGGGGCTACGTTCGCAAACAGACATTTCGCGAGATCGACAGGTTCCGGGAGGATGACCAACCTCTCAGAAACCGAACGGCTTGTGAGATTGCCGCTTAGACTTTCTTCGCGCCGGGGCGAAGAGGACCCGATTGTCCGGCAGCCAGGCGTCGATACTTGGTCTTCGGGATGTTGTAGACGCCCTGAGAAGGTGTCCACTTGTCATCTTCCTGGAGGAGGGCAAGGCGCTCCGCGCGATTCAAAACGTTCCGCGCACGGCTCAAACCGCCCCCTTTTTTCAAGCTCTTGTCCAACGACACCGTAAAACTCCTCAATCGTTTTCCGTAGCCTTCAAACCGCCCTCTTCGAGTCGACGCACATCATACCGCATGATCGATCGCGTCAAACAGGCCGATTTCGAGAAGGATCATCTTACTGATCTTAAGTTTAGGACGCAAGTCGTGCCGGCGAGGAAGCCGGCCCGTTTCCCGGAATCGATTCGACCGAGTCGTGAACCGACTTCACAATGCCGAGCGAACTCGTTCAATTCCCCCCCGGCGTGGCGAGCCGGGGAGTCAGCAATAGGCCCCGGAGATCCATCAGGGCATTATGCAACTCCCCCACCGGCCGAATTTCGATCCGGTGCGTTCCCGATTCGAGGGATACCTCGTCGACGAAGATCGTGTGATACCGGGACCAGGTGTTCTCCGCGGTCCCCCCGACGGTCGAGGTCCGCGTCTGTTGCCCCATCTGGTATCGGAATCGATTGCCCGCGGATTCATCGGCGCAGGCCCACTCCATCGAGAGGGTATATTCCCCCGGCCTGTTCACGGTGAATGTCCATTTCGCCAGATCGTCGGGCGAATGCCAGTTGCCGAGATTCTGATTGGCGCTTTCAAAAATCAGGCTCGGCCCGTAAACCTCGGCGGCCTCGGCCGTGAGCCGAATCGAACCGTCCTCTCCCTGACGGATTGTTCGCGGATGGTTCCCCGCCAGGTTCTTGGGTTGGGTTCCCCTGGTTTGAAGATACGCGATCAGGTCGCGCATCTGGGCCGGGGAGACGTCATTTTCCAGGCCGTCGGGCATCAAGGACTGGCCGGTCGTCTTCAACTCCTCCAGGTTGGAGCGGAGGACCACCTCGGCCGTCCCCCCCTGCCGTTTCAGGGTGATTGCGTTCGCGGTTTCCGAGGCGATCAGGCCATTCAAGACCCGGCCATCGCCGAGAGCCGCCACGTAGTTCGCGTAGCGCGCGTCGACCTCCCGGCTCGGTTCCAGAATGGCCGTCAGCAACGACTCCGGAGAGGTCTCCGTGAGCGCCGAAAGATCGGGGCCGACCTCGAAACCTTCCCCGCCGAACCGATGACAACCAGAGCAAACCTTGTTGAAAACTGCTTTCCCTTGTTCGGCATTTCCCGGCCTTATTGAAATGTTCTGATATTTGCTCATGATCTGCGCTCGATCGACGATCATTCGCGTCGCGAAGACCTTCGCCGCCTTCTCGCGGATACTCGCGTCGAGACTTCGCAGCAATTGCTCGCGAAACGACGCGTTGATCTCCGAAGCCGAGATGACGGACGCGGAAAGGGCCTCGACGATCGTCGCCATCGACTCCGCGCGATCTCTCGACGCGTCGAGGACCGTCGCGCGGAGTCGCGGCCCCCATTGATTCCAGTGGCCGCTCAAGATCGAGAAGCCTCGCGACGGCTCCAGCCGGAAGATCGCTCGGGCGAGGTCGGCTTCTCCTTCGGGCGACCAGCCGGATTCCGCCAATCGATCGAGGATCTGGCCATCCTGCTCGAACTGGGACGGAGTGCGCGCCAGAAGTCCGATGGCCGACACGCGATCCTGGGGTTTGGCCCGCGTATCTTCCACCGTCTCACGCACGAATCGCAGGACCGGCTCGAGCCCTGCCTCGAACAGTCGGGAGAGGGTTTCAAGCTGCCACGATTCGAAGGATCCATCTTGCCGGGGACGCGTCAGCGAGACGACGGCGTCTCGAACCCTGGTTCCATTTTGCCGGCCTGCCGCGGTGGCGATCAGCGGGACGACGAGCTTCATTCGAACTTCGGGAGTTGCCTCGGCCTCCAGGGCTTCGAAGAGAAGCCGGTCGGCCTGCGGAGCAGAAGAACTCAGGACCGCGGCCAGAATCCAGCGATCGCCCGGCGATTTCAGGGCCAGGGTCGCCAGCGGCTTCGCGACGGCCGGATCGTCCCACGCGCCGAGGCTCAGCGCAAGCTGGAACCGGACCGTGGGATCGGGATCATCGACGAGCTTCGCGGCCTTCGGACCGAGCGACGGCTCACGCGCGAACCAGGTTTCAGCGAGCCGGAGGGCCTGACGCCGGACACCGGGGTGCGGATCGTCGAGTGCCAATCGGATCGGATCGGCCGATTCAAAGCCGTTCAGCCCCTCGATCGCGCAGAGGGCCTGGAGCCTGGTTTGAGGGCGTGTTCCATGCTTCGCCAGTTCGAGCAGGACCGGAATCGCCGACCGGTCCGCCCGATGTGCGAGGAGCCGTTGGACCATGTCTCGCAAGGTTCCATTCGGACTCCCGAGCTGACGGGCCAGTTCGGCCGTTGACAAACGGTCGAGCCGGGGGACCGGCCTGGCCGGGCGGTCGGCGGGAAGCACCCGATAGATGCGCCCCTTGTCCGAACCCGCCCGGACGTCAATGGTTGCGAGCCGCGCGGGGTCGATCCATCGAGGATGCTCGATCAGAAACCGATACATGTCGACCACCCAGAGCGCTCCATCGGGGCCGGTTCGAATCTGGACCGGGCGAAACCAGTTGTCGGTGGACGAGAGGAACTCCGAGCTTTGCTCGCCCTTCGCGCGGTGCCCGGCGAAGGTGACGCCATCGGGCTTGAGGACTTCGCGATGCACCAGGTTATGAACCGGCTCGCTGGTGAACGCGTTGCCATCGATCTCGGCCCCCAGCAGGTCGTCGCGGAAGATGAGAGGGCTGCACGCCGAGGTGACGTGGTTCGCGCTCTGAGGATCATTGTAGCGATCCAACGTCTGCCTGCTCGGGAACAGCCGGGTACTATCCGGCCCCCTCGGCAGATAGACCGATGGGCTGGGGGAGGCGACCCTGGGATTGCGGCGGGCGTAGTGATCGGGGAAGGGATAGTGCTGGATCAGGATGCTGTTGTTGCCGCCGAACTGGTTGCCCCAATCGTCCTGAACGCGCCCTTGCTGGGTCAGCCCGGACGCGGCCTCGAAGGCGCCGGAATCGGGCCGCATCCGGAAGTCGCGTCCGCCGATGTTGACCTCGCGCCGGGTTGCCATGCCCTGGATCTTGCCGCCGATCAGGCCGTTCGCTCCGTAGATCCAGTTGTCGAGGGCGTAGAACAGCCCGTTGACCCTCGCCTGGTAATTCTCGGTGGAGAATCCCTGGAACAGGGTTTTGATCCGATCGGCCTTCCCGTCTCCATTCGTATCCTCGGCGAACAGGATCTTGGGAGCCGCACAGATCAGCACGCCATTGCGCCAGGCCATCAATCCGGTGGGAAAGGGGAGGCCCGTCAGGAATTCGGTCGCCGTTTCGTAGCGGCCGTCGCCGTCGCGATCCTCCAGGGTTTTGATGACACCTCCTGGTTTCCAGTTGTTGTCGAGGCCGGTGGGATAGTCGCGCATCTCGCAGACCCAGAGCTTGCCGTCGGTGCCGAAGTCGACGGCGACCGGGTCCACGACGAGCGGCTCGCAGGCGACAAGCTCGATCCGATACCCCGGCGGCAGGTGGAACGACCGGAGCGCAGCTTCCGGCGAGCGGGGGAGATTCGGATCGTTGACGGCCGCCGGCCTGGCGGGAAGCGATTGCGACGGCCCCGCCCAGAAGCTGCCGGGGAGGAGCAGCTTCGCTTTCGAGATGATCTGATTCTCCAAGCCGGGCTTGAATGGAGCGGGTCGGCCGTAGTAGATCATTGCCCCGCCTGCTTCGTATCCCCCTTCCTTAAGAATTCGTTCCGAAGGGATGTAGCAGGGGACGTCGTTGGCGTAGGCGGTTACCCAGAGCCGTTTGGCATCGAGTTCTTTCTTCAGGCGGAGTGCATAGTCGACGACGACCTCGCCGGGCAAGAAGACCATCGCCAGCTCGTTGCCGAATCGCCAGGTTTGAATCGGGTAGTCGATGGCCTTTTGCAAACCTTCGCCCCGATCCATCTTCTCAAGCTGAGTTGAGGCGTTGTATCCGGCAGGCCCCCCCTTCTGGATCGTGGCGAGTAGCTCGTCGCGGGTCGGTAGGGGACCGAGTTCGAGCTTGATTCGTTCGAGTGCTCCGATCGGATCGCCGGAGAGCGATTTCCAGGCGAGGGGAAGGAGCCGGTTGACTTCGTCGGCGATCGCCCGGCCATGATCGCGGGCGGCGCCGGGCTCCAACCTTCGGGTCGGATTGGCGTCGGCTCCGCAGCCGATCACGGTGAGTGCGACCGCTCCCGCATGATCCTTCTCGATCTCCTCCTGGGCATATCCCGCCCAATCCCCGCTGACGGCGTTATCGTCCGGATTGAGGGTGGTGCAATGGCAGGCATAGTTCACGACGATCGCCAGGAGCTTGTTCGAGTCGTCGGTCACTTTCAGGACCGGCAGATCGTGGTCGACCGGGCCTCCCTTCGTGCGACGGTTCGCCGCGAAACCGGCTGACCCCCGGCTCCAGGAAATCTGTCCGGGGCGGCGATTCTTCAGGGCGAGTTTGCAAACCTCGACCAGTTTCCTGGTGAGTTCTCGCGTATAGGCGTCGATGGCGTCCTGTTCCGCACGATCGATCTTCTTGCCGAAGATGTTGGGGGCAACCCGGGTGAGGCAGGGGGCGCTATGGGTATGGCTGGACGCCACGACGAACTGCTCGCGCCTGACCCCGTCCTCGGCGCGGAGCCGGTCCGCCACCGCCGTGACCAGCTCGTCGGGCACGCCGAGGTTATCGACGCTCACCAGGAGCGACGGCCCCTTTCCATTCTGGGTGCCCCCGATCGCCAGGGCCTTGGCCCAGATGCGTTGGTCGACCTTGGAGGTTTCCCGGGATCGAACCAGGTAGCCGCTCAGGCGAATCGGCCGCGTGGGGGTGATGTCGATCCGGGCCGCCCCGACCAGGACTTTCTGGGCAAGGCATTCCACCGGCCCGATCAGAAAGGTGATCAGGAAAAGCGCCAGCACCGGCAACTTCCTCAACCAGCGTAAATCCAGGGTCCATCGACGTGCGGGGGATTGTCGCGGCATTGGGATCGCCTCCGCATCCAGGGGGGCCGGCATCTCGGGATACTCACGAAATTGGCTTCGTTCGCGCAGAAGGCCCCAATCCGAAATTGGCTTTGTTCGTGTAGAAACCATGGTCATGGAATTGGCTTCGTTCGCGCAGAAGCCAAGTTCATGAAATTGGCTTCGTTCGCGCAAAGAGGTTGCCCAACAAATTGGCTTCGTTCGCGCCATTGTACCCGGGCATGTGGAGCGATACATCCAGCAGGAAATGGGCTCGCCGGCGCGGATGATATCGGGCGGTTGCGCTCGAGTCTTCGAAACGGAAATGGGCCTCTGATTCAGAGGCCCACTGGGGGGGGAATTCGGGACGATGCCCTTCGGCTCAAACCTGGCAGAGGACGAGCGATGCGTTCTGGCCACCGAAGCCGAAGCTGTTGGAAATGGCCGTCTTCATCGGCAGTTCCCGGGCCGTGTTGGGGACATAGTCGAGGTCGCACTGCGGATCGGGATTGGCGAGGTT
>CALKTZ010001099.1 GCA_937997355.1 uncultured Planctomycetales bacterium
AAACGTCGTCCTCCTCTCGGGCGGCAACCCTCAAATCGCGAAGGCGGACGGCGACACTCCGGTGCAGGCCTACATTGCCGCGATGCCGGGATGGAAAC
Organism: uncultured Planctomycetales bacterium; assembly: GCA_937997355.1. GTDB lineage: Bacteria > Planctomycetota > Planctomycetia > Isosphaerales > Isosphaeraceae > CALKTZ01. The sequence continues at coordinate 99 of CALKTZ010001099.1, forward strand.
GCGAGGTCGGAAAACATCTGGATGCGCTCATCGTGCGGACCGTGCCCGGTGTGCGTAAGGCCGTGAGATGGAACTCGCCATTTTACGGCGCCGATGGCCGCGGCTGGTTTCTCTCGTTTCATGTCTTCGCTCGCTACGTCAAAGTAACCTTTTTCGACGGTATGTCGCTGTGTCCGATTCCGCCAGGCGGTACATCGCGCAGCAAGAATGTACGTTGGTTTGACGTTCACGAAGACAAGCCGCTCGACGAAACGCAGATGAAGGCGTGGATCATCCAGGCCGCCGGACTGCCCGGTTGGATTCCGTAACGGGCTCCCTCGGAGGGACGAATTGAATAGTCTCCAGGCTGCGTGTTTCGAACCTGACAGAGACACGTCCAGCACCGAATCCAAATAAGCTCAAATCCCGCCAACAGTTGCATTCACAACCACTGGCGGGATTTGTGTTTACGAGTCAGTCGGGGCGACCGGATTTGAACCGGCGACCTCTAGCACCCCAAGCTAGCGCGCTAGCCAGACTGCGCTACGCCCCGATCATCTCACGAGCATTCGGACGCATTTCGCCGAAGGGAATGCTATTGTAGAATTTGAACTCGATCTGTCAATCCAAGTATTCGATGGAGGGCTGAGCCTTGAATTTTGCGGATCGCTTAATTGCTGCCAGCAAGCGTGTCGGTAATCCGATCGTGGTTGGAATCGATCCACGTCCCGAAGAATTCCCGGCCGGATTTCTCGACCGCTTTCCTTCCAGCAAGGCAGGGGTTTCCGAAGCGATCCAGGCATTCGGCTGCAATGTCGTCGACGTCGTCGCGCCCCTGGTTCCCGCGGTCAAGTTTCAATCCGCCTTCTACGAGGCCTATGGCCCGGCAGGCATCTCCGCGCTTCATGCCACGATGGAGCATGCCAGGAAGCGCGGGCTCCTCGTGATTTTCGACGGCAAACGGAACGACATCGGCTCGACCGCCGAAGGATATGCCCGCGCCTATCTCGGCAAGGTCCCCAGCGGGGATTCGTATGAACCGAGTTGGGACTCCGACGCGATCACCATCAATCCCTACCTCGGAAGTGATGGGGTGCTGCCCTTCGTCAAGGTCGCCGCTCGCGAGCAGAAGGGGCTCTTCGTCCTCGTCAGGACGAGTAATCCCTCCGCCAGTGAGTTTCAGGAACTGCAATCGGACGGGAAGCCGATCTACCAGCATGTGGCGGACCGTGTCGCGGAATGGGCGAAGCCACACCAGGGAGAGTCGGGCTATAGCCTCGTGGGCGCCGTGGTTGGTGCAACCGCTCCGGAGCAACTCGCTGAGCTGCGAAAGGCCCTTCCAGGCATTTTGTTTCTTGTCCCCGGATACGGGCACCAGGGAGGGACCGCGCAAGATGTCGCCGCCGCGTTCGACGCGAACGGTCTGGGGGCGATCATCAACAGTTCTCGCGGAATCACCTTCGCCTACTCACAGCCGAAGGCGCGGGCACGCTTCCAGGATCGTTGGCTCGAGGCAATCGAACACGCCGTTCGTGAGATGAGCGACGACCTCGCGGCAAACACGAGCACTTGCCGCTTACGGGACCGCTAAGGCAACAATTTCGAGCCATTCCTTGCCCTGGATTCGCAGGACGGCGGATGCTCCCCCGCCTCGTACGACCGCGCGGGAGCGATTGTCCTTTCAGGCGATCATTCGTCAGTCCTCGCACCGCCCGATGCGCGCGGAATCCCCCGGGACCGTCGGGGTTCGGCCTCGTGGACTGATCAATCGTCTAGGATCGCTCGCACGAGATCCGGTCGGTCGGGGTGGGATTGAACCCCTTCGGCAGATCCTTGACCATCGACATCGGCGTCCGCCCCC
>CALKTZ010001100.1 GCA_937997355.1 uncultured Planctomycetales bacterium
CCTCGATCGAGGGTGTCATCCGGGCGAATGAAGAGCAGATCCGGCCCGCGATCGCCAGCCTTCGCGAGGTTACCCAGAAGCTCAACGAGACGATCGACGCCCCCACTCAGGATGCCTTCAAAACAGCGGTTCATCGGCTTTCCGTCCTCTCGACGCGACTCGATTCGGGGATCGCCGAAGTCTCTCCGTTACTGAAGGATCTGGGCGCGCCGGTCAGTCATCAGCCCTCGACGGATTTTGGGCAAACGATCCGTCGACTCAACCGCGTCGCCTCGGACGTCGAACTCCTCAGCCAGGCCCTGCGAGATCGCAACGGGAACCTGAATTCCAAGGGGACGGTCCAAAAGCTCATTCTGGAGAGCGAGCTTTACGATAATTTCAATCGCGTGGCCGTCACCGCCAATCAGGCCCTGGCCCAACTCCGCGGGGTGATCAACTCGTTCCGGATCTTCGCCGAACGCATCGCGCAAGATCCGGGCGCGATCTCCAAAGGAGCACTCCGGCCCTGAGCCGAACGAAATCCTGGCCCCGGTCAATGAGCTTGACACCCAAAAAGGTAACAAATATAAGGCGCTGCCTTACCTGAAAATGCACGGGGTAAGATAGGAAATCTGCCCGAATCCGGTAATTCATTCAAGGATGAGTCTACGATGTCGACACACCTCGAACGTGGTGCTCCCAGGACGTCGTTCTCCGGCCGGGCAACCCGGCTGTCGAGGCGGTTTCGCGATACCACTCGGCAGGAAGGTCTTCCCGTGGCCATGTCGAAGGTCGCCGGGAAGGTTTGGCGGAAATTGAAGGCCCAGGTCGCCCCGCCCGTCCCTTCCCCGCCTCCGGCGGTTTCGAGGCCCTCGGTCGAAGATCGGCTCAAAATCGAAAAGGTTTACCGTCGGCAACGCGATTTCCGGCTCGGCGATCTCCTCGCGTGTCCCAATTGCGGTTCGCCGCGGCTGACGATCGACGAGGAGCAGGCGAGTTGTTCGGATTGCGGCGTCGATTATCCGAGGCGCTATGGCACGTACCTTTTTGCGAAGCCGGCGAGCTCAATCTGCAGCAAGCTCGAAGAGCCGTGCTTCACGCATGAGTATTCCCACGATTCCACCGAGCTGATTCGAAAATATCGCCGGGGCGTGGTCCTGGATTATGGGGCAGGGCATACTCATCCGGATCGGCTGCACCCGAACGTCGTGCTCCACGAGGCGGTTCATTACGACTCGGTCGATGTCGTTTCTCTCACCCCTCGGCTCCCCTACCGAGACAATTGCTTCGACGCCATCATCAGCCAGGCCGTGTTCGAGCATGTGCCCAGGCCGTGGGAAGTGGCGGCGGAACTGCACCGGATCCTCAAGCCGGGGGGCGAGATTCACATCGATACGGCGTTCATGCAGCCCTATCATTCGGACCCCTATCACTTCTTCAACATGACCATCCCGGGAGTTCGGGAAGTCTTCCGACAGTTCCGGGAAGTGCGGGTCGGGGTGAAACCGTATCAACTCCCATCGTTCGGCTATCGGATGCAACTGGAAGTCCTCCTCGGTCACATGGCGCCGGGCGTCTGGCAAGATCGGATGAAGAAATTGCTCGGCGAGTTGCAGCGCGACGGGGCCGGATTTGATCGATCCCTGGATTTGGACGGGCAGACGTTTCTCGCGGCCGGCGTTTTCTTCCATGGGATCAAGTGAGACGTTGTCGCTCCCGATCGGCCACGATCTCATTTCGCGAGGATGGTCGAGATCGATCGATGCATTCCGATCCTGCGGATGAGCGGCGTTTGCCGCTTGGATGAGGGCTCGTTCGGTTCGGGTGCGAATCGGACATGGGTCGCGGATCGTTGATTCAAGGATGCGCGATCGGGCTGGATGCTTGACGCGCCCTGGGAAATGGGCTCTGATGACGACATTCTGGATCGAGCCCGTTCTTCGAACATTTGCCCGGTGATTGTCCCGCCCCGGCCCCGGAGGTCCACGCCATGAATCCGCTCAATCGTCGCCATTTTCTCCACGACACCGCCGCACTGGCGGCAGCCATCGCAAGCCTTCCCGGCGGCACGGCCCGCGCGGCCGATGCGGAAAAGGAAGCGGCCGACTCCAAGAAAGCCGGCCCGAACGAGCGGTTGAACGTGGCGTGCGTGGGAGTCAAAGGGCGGGGTCGAGAACACCTGTCCGGATTCACCAAACTCAAGGATACCCGGGTCGTCGCCATCTGCGACATCGACGCCAATATCGGGGGTGCCGCCCGCGACAAGATGGCCAAGGAGACCGGCGTCGATGTCAAGTATGTCCAGGACATCCGGAAGCTCCTCGAAGACAAGAGCATCGACGTCATCTCGATCGCAACCCCCAACCACTGGCATGCCCTCGCGGCCATCTGGAGCGTCCAGGCCGGCAAGGACGTGTACGTCGAGAAGCCGGTGAGCCACAACGTCACCGAAGGACGCCGGATGGTCGAGGCCGCCCGGAAATACAACAAGATCGTTCAGACCGGGACCCAGTGCCGCAGTCACCAGGGAATGCACGAAGCGATGGATTTCGTGCAGTCCGGAAAGCTGGGCAAGGTCTACATGGCCAAGGGGCTCTGCTACAAGCCTCGCGGCTCGATCGGCAAGCTCGCCGACGCACCCGTCCCCAAGGGGGTCGACTACAACATCTGGCTGGGACCAGCCCCCGAACGGCCGTTCAATCCGAACCGCTTCCATTACAACTGGCACTGGTTCTGGGATTACGGCAACGGCGACCTCGGCAACCAGGGGATTCACCAGATGGACCTGGCCCGGTGGGGGCTCGGAAAGCAGGAGTTCCCGAAGACCGTCCAGGCTTCCGGCGGCCGGTTCGGCTACGTGGACGATGGTCAGACCCCCAATACCGAGAACGTCCAGTTCGAGTTTGACGATTGCCAGCTTCAGTTCGAGGTGCGCGGCCTGATCACCAATCCCGAGGCCGAGGTGAAGATCGGCGTCATCTTCTACGGGACCGAGGGTATCCTGGCGATCACCAGCTACAACGACTGGCAGGTCTATTTCGGACCCAAGCTGGAGAAGGGGCCGAGCGGATCGGGCGGCGGGAACCACTTCGCGAACTTCGTGAAGGCGGTCAAGGCCCGGGATCACAAGATCCTGAACGCCGACATCGAGGAGGGGCACCTCTCGAGCGCCTATTGCCACCTGGGCAACATTTCCTACCGCCTGGGCCGAAAGCTGCACATCAATCCGTCCACCGAGTCGTTCGTGAACGATTCGGAAGCGGATAGCTACCTGACCCGCGAG
>CALKTZ010001101.1 GCA_937997355.1 uncultured Planctomycetales bacterium
CCGTTACCAGCTTCCGTCGGGTGGCAGGCCCGAATTTAGATGCGTTGGCCCTGCCCTGGATCGTCAGGTTCTGGCATTGGAATGAGTGATAGGAATAGTTCATGCTGTTCGCCGCCGCCCCCTGCTCGAAGAATGGCAACAAAAGCTGAACATAGCTGCCCACATGGTGCCACCCCTGGGACGCCCCGGTATCAGTCGTGTAATACTGGAACCAGTCGTGCATGGGGAATACCTGGGCCCCATCGTGATAGTTGTGTAGAGCCAGGCCCAATTGCTTGAGGTTGTTCGTACACTGGATGCGGCGGGCCGCCTCGCGGGCCGACTGCACGGCCGGAAGCAACAGGGCGATCAACACGGCGATGATCGCGATCACCACCAGGAGCTCGATGAGCGTGAATCCTCGAAGTCGAGAGCTGTGAAGACGCTTCATGGACAAAGATCCTCCGAGCTGGAACAGGAAAAAATACCTGCACGACATGAGAAGTCAGACAAGAACACCAACCGGCGGAGCCGATCGGTCGCAACGGGATCGGTATGAGCCTTCGCTGCCATCCGCGTTGGTCACGATCGCGAGATCGATTCAGCGCTTCGCCCGTTTCTTGGGCTTGGAGGCGCCGGGGGGAAGCGAATAACCTTCATACTTGCTGTTGAATGACCGTTTGGCGTCGGTCGGATCCGACATTTGGATCCGCTCGCCGCCGCAACCTCCGGACGAAATGGCGAACCCAATCAACAGTGCACCTGCCGCCGGGCCTGCGACGACCCGGATCAACGTCTTCACGTTCCTATCCATATTCGCCGATTCTCCGATAATCTGGACCTTGGCTGGCGTGGAACCAACAGAGCCAGGCCGAAGGCCGCGGGAAAGTCAATGGGGAATCCGCTTGAAAAGGCAAGGCTACAGAACGTCATGGAGACGCCGCGGGCAGCGGGGCCGAGTTGGGCGAAGGCCGCGACATCAGAATGAGAATCACGCCGACCGAGGCCCCAACCGTTGAAACCAGCGTCCCGATGAGCCGAGCGTAAGAGGCCTCCGGAACCGCCTGAGACGCCACCGCGTCGTACGGCAGCACGAACGCCCCGAGCAACTCATAAATGAAGACCCCGAGCATCGCGCCGATGAGCCCCCCGAGGGCGGCCTTCGCCGCGTGGGCGGCCCCCCCCGATCCCAGACCGAAGGCCATCCCGCCGGCCAATCCCACCGGGCACCAACTCACGGCATGAATCGCCAGCGAGAGGATGATTTCGTCATTCGTGCTGTTGGCCACCTTATAATCCCAGTAGCGGGGAAACGCGATCAGGCTGGGGAGGCCTCCCAGAATCGCACCCGCGAGGGCGCCGACCGCGGACGCGACCGCGGCAGACCGAGGCCGGCGGAAGGCGATGGCCCCCGCCAATCCCAAGCCGAGGCCGAGCAGGGCGCCGGTCAGCCCCCAGACCAGCGAAACATCCCGGCTCGTGGCCAGGAATTGGGCATACGAGGCGCTGTACTGGCCGGACTGTTCCGGATCGCGAGGGCGTTCCGCGGACGTGAAAAAAGGAGTGATCACCTCGCCGCCGCCCCAACCGATCAACCCCGCGAGGATTGCGGCGGCAAGCCCCCAAAACCAGATCCGCACCGACTTCGGCCCTCCGCCCATCACGGAATCCGCCGACGGTAATTCTCCGCGTAACGCCCCCGCGTCTCGGTCGGATTGACTCATGGCGTATTGTCTCTGTGGTGAGGCTCAAGATCGCCGCGCCATCCGCGCAGCCGCAGATTCGCCGAACTCCCCAACGTGCCGGAGTTGCACCGGCCGACCAGGGATCGGACCCCGCGAGTTGCGGGCGCGGACTTCCCTCGACGAACGCTCGCGAAAGTTAAACGGTCATCATCAAGACCGATGACGAATCATTCGCAAAGATGACACTTCCCAGGATGAGCCGCCGGGGATGATCTCGAAGGATCATGGAAAGGAAGAAAAACCCCCGAGCACATCATGGAGCTCTCGGCCAACTCCTTCGCACTTAGGAATTCGGCGAAATCCCCTTCTTACTACTGGCTCAAGCGCGGCGAAAGAAACATTTGCGGGTTTTCATTCGTAGTAAGGGCATGAGACCCATCGGAACCCCCCAGGAATTGGAACGGCGGCGGCGCCGGGCCGTCGAGCTGATGCAGCAAGGCGAGTCGCCCACCGACATCGCTCGCATCCTCGGCGTCTGCCGCACCTCGTTGTATCGCTGGCGGACCCTGGCCCGGACTTCGCCGGACGGCCTGGCCGCCCGGCCTCACCCCGGCCCCACGCCACGCCTCGGCAACGACCAATTGGAGGCGATGGAGGTGCTGCTGCGGGATGGCGCCAAGGCCCATGGCTGGCGGACACGACTCTGGACCGCCGCCCGGGTCGCCGAACTGATCGA
>CALKTZ010001102.1 GCA_937997355.1 uncultured Planctomycetales bacterium
TTCTCCTTGGAGCGAGCCTTGATGATGAGTTTGCCGTCCTTGACTTCGAGGCTCTCGATCTTGTCGAACATCTCGGCGTTTTCGGGATTCCTCCTCGCGTCCTTGGCGAGATTCTCCGTGCGGAGGCTCTTCATCAATTCTTCGGGAAGTGTTTTTCCGTTCGCCTCGATGGATTCAATCCGGACGATGGGCTCTCCGTCCTTGATCGAGGCCTTGAACTCGGCCTCGCCATTGAGATAGCGGCCGATCACGAGACGACCGAAGATCGGGATGTTCTCCCCGATCTCGTCGAGCGGGAGGCTCACCTGGCCCTTGATCTTATCGCCGTCGAGCTTGACGTAAATCTTGTCCTTGAAGTCGCCGTTCTGCTCGATCAGCGCGTTGACGTCGTCGCTGGAGAGTTCGAGAGGAGGCGTGTCGTCGCCCGCTTCGAGGGCCTTGCGGAAGGCGGCGACCCGCTCGCGCAATTCGGCCTGCTCCTCCTTCGTCACCTCGACCTTCGGCAACGGCCGGGGTTCCGTGCCCGTGTATTCGACGACCACGTTCTGGAGCGACTTGTACATGAAGAAGCCGCCGACCCCGCAGAGGCTGATCATGATCAGCATGCCGACCCCGGCGAAGACGCAACCGTAGAAGAAGCATCCTCGTCCGCGCGGGGCATCGATGTGGGCGGGCTCGAATTTCGACGCCTGATAGAATTCCGGATCATTCACATTCATCGAATCGATTCCATCACGATGACATTGATGTGAAGCTCGAAAAAACTCACGCACGATTAGGATGATCTTCGTCGCGGAGCGCTGAATCTTCGTCGAAGCGGGCGGAAAAAGCAAACGGAGAAAGGGGTCCCTTGTTCCTTCCCTCGTGGGATGCGGTGGGGCATTTCGCCCCGGTATTCCGACTGCTATGATGACCCGAGTTCACGGACCTTCGGGACGAAAGAGTTACGTCCTCGAAAGGCCAGTCCGACCATTCTGAGCGATCAAGATCGGGAGCACTCTGATGGAAAACGAACTCGTTCGAGGGAATCTCTCGCGGAGAGGGTTCATCGATCGATCGATGGCCGCACTCACCCTCGGCGCTGGACTACCCCTGTGGTACGCCCGCGAAGTCGTTGCATACACCGAGGACAAGGCCGCTCAAGACGACAAGATCAAGAAGCTCGGGCCGAATGACCAGATCGTCATGGCGGCGATCGGCGTGGGGGGCCAGGGCACGGGGATCATGAAGGCGGCGATGAAGCAGCCGGGGGTCAAGTTCGTCGCGGTCTGCGACCTCGACGCCTCCCGCCGCAAGAAGGCCGCCGACGCGGTCGGACCCGACTGCCGCCAGTACGCGGATTTCCGCGAGCTGCTCGCCAAGGAAAAGCTGAATGCCGTGACGATCGGCACCGTCGACCACTGGCATGCCCTCACCTCGATCGCCGCGATGAAGGCGGGATGCGACGTCTACTGCGAGAAGCCCCTCTCGCTGACCATCGAGGAAGGCAAGGCGATGGTCGCCGCCGCCCGGAAATACGACCGGATCTTCCAAACGGGGAGTCAGCAACGGTCGGATAAGACCTATCGCCTGGCATGCGAGCTGGTCCGCAACGGCCGGTTCGGCAAGATTCACACCGTCGAGGCTCGAATCGGCGACAACCCGATCGGCGGCCCGTTCCCGGTCGCCCAGGTCCCGGAAGGTTTCGACTGGGACTTCTGGAAGGGGCCGACGGCCGATGTCCCGTACGTCAAGGAACGGGCCCACTACGAATTCCGCTGGTGGTACGAGTATTCCGGCGGCAAGCTGACCGACTGGGGCGCGCATCACAACGACATCGCCCAGTGGGGGCTCGGCATGGACGACTCCGGGCCGATCGCCGTGACGGCCAGCGGCGTCAAGCCGTCCGATAAGCCCAACAGCTACAACTGCCATCCCCACTTCGCCGTGACCTACCGCTACGCCAACGGCGCCAACCTGGTGACGACCAGCGATGGTAAGAACGGCAATCGTTTCGTCGGCGACCAGGGCTGGGTTTTCATTGCCCGCGGAAACGACATCGTGGCCAGCGACCCCAAACTCCTCGAAGAGCCGCTCCCGGCGAATGCCGAACGACTCTATGTCTCGGAAAACCACATGGGCAATTTCATGGACGGGATTCGCACCCGCAAGCGGCCCATCTGCGACGTCGAGATCGGCTACCGCTCGGTGACGGTCTGCCACATCGGGGCCATCGCCCTTCGCCTGGGAATTCCGCTCGATTGGGATCCCAAGGCCCAGCACTTCGTCGGCCCGCACGCCGACAAGGGGAACGCCATGCTCTCTCGCGAGATGCGATCCCCCTGGAAACTCGAAGTCTGATCGTCGACGACGAGGGCGGTCCGCAATCGGATTGCGTAGGCCCTTCCAGATAATTGGCCG
>CALKTZ010001103.1 GCA_937997355.1 uncultured Planctomycetales bacterium
CCGGCGGGAGGGATTTCCGAAGTTGCCGGGCCTGGGATCTCTCGATCCATGGCTCCGAGGATGGCGGGGATCGATTGGGAGGTGATCGGAGGGGCCGGGCGCCGAGTCGGCGCGATCGAAATCTTCAGAGAGTCGAATCCGAAATCCGGGAGCGATCCCGATCGGCGGCCCAGGGCCGCGCTGGGTGGTATTAGCGTCATGTCGTCACACCGTGGTCTCCGCATGGCCCAGGCGATCCGTGAGGTCGTCTCCAATGCAATCCTGTTCGAGATGGCCGATCCCCGCGTCCGTTCGGTCACGGTGCTGAGCGTCGATGTCGCCAGCGACCTGCGCAACGCGACGATCCACGTCTCGGTCATGGGGAGCGAGAGCGAGCAGAAGCTGGCCCTCAAGGGGCTCCGGCATGGCGCGGGATTCATCCAGTCACGGGTCGCCGCGAGGCTCCAGACCCGCTTCACCCCGATCCTGTCCTTCAAGCTCGACGACAGCGTGAAGAAGTCGGTCGAGATCTCCCGCCTGATCGACGAGGCCATCGACGCCGATCGCAAGGAGGGGGAGCCCGAGGGCGAAGGGGCGTCGTCTCGGTTCGACGAACAGGAGGCGGACCTGGACGATGATGCAAACGACGATGAGAGCTTTGGCGATGTTGAAGACGAGAATCCCGGACGGTCCCGACCGCGCCCCTAGCAGCAAGCCCGGCCGGTCCTGACGCGGGGCGGAACCGTCTGACGCCCGCCGGGCGCCACGCCCCGCGAACTCCCCACTCACAATCCGACCCCTTGATGAAGTGCCCATGGCTACACCAAGCAAAGCGCAGCTCCTGACCAACGTCCACGACTTGCTCAAGAAACGGTACAAGCCGAAGGCCGATCCCCACCCCGGCCGGCTCACCGTGCTGGAGGCGGTCGTGTACGGCATCTGCCACGAGGGGATGACCCGCGACGCCGCCGCCAAGGCCCTGGCCCGCTTCAAATCGGACTATTTCGACTGGAACGAGGTGCGGGTCAGCAGCCTGGTCGAACTCCAGTCCACCCTGGCCGGCTTCCCCGATTCCGAGGGACGGGCGAGGCGCATCCGCAAATTCCTCCGGCAGATGTTCCAGAAGACCTACGGGTTCACGCTGGAAGTGCTGGTCAAGAAGCCGCTGAAGGAGGCCCTGAAGGTCCTCGGCGAGTACGAGGCGTTCGCCTCCGACTTCGTGACGGCCACCGTCATCCAGCAGGCGCTCGGCGGTCACGGCATGCCGGTCGACGAGGAAATCCGCCGCCCCCTGGCTCGGCTGGGCATCAACGAGCCCGACGCCGCCTCCCTCCGGTCGACGCTCGAACGGGCGGTCCCCAAGAACCGGGGGGTCGAATTCCTCGGCCTGATCGAAGACCTGGCGCACGACACCTGCCTCCCCGGAATACCCGAGTGCCCTCGTTGCGAGCTGCGGAAAATCTGCCCGTATCCGCAACAGCACAAGGATGAACTCCAGGCCGCCGCCTCGCACGCGAAATCGGCGTCATCGAAGGGGACGGCGGCGAAGGAGAAGGAAATCGCCTCCTCCGCCAAGGACCGCGCGCACGCCAAGGAAGCGGCGCCGGCCAAGCCCGCCAAGTCGGCCTCGAAGCCGGCAACGGCCTCCCCACCCGTCGCCGCCAAGAACGCGCCGGCCGCCCCAGCCCCCGCGGGTGCCAAACCAAGCTCGGCCAAGGCCCCCAAGAAATCCGAGGAACCCGCGCCGCCCCCCGCCAAGGGGAAATCGGGCCGCCCCAGGTCGTGAAATCGCCCGGATCGAGGGACCGCGACCCGAGAGATCGGGCCGGGCGGCCTCGCCGCGATCGGGCGGAGTCTCGGCCGATCGGGCCGGTTGCCGGACCCCGCGAAGGGTTGGCAAGGGTCTTGAAGGCGTGATAACATAATGGACTTGTTCGGACTTCATGCTTTGAACGCCGAGTGACGGAGCACCGACGTTGGATCGCGCCCGACAATCCGGGCTGGTTCGATCGGGCGGAGTGCAACGGTTTCTAAATAGGGAGAGGGGGATCATGGTCGAGTCGATTCGCGGGTTTCGACTGGCCCTGACGTCGATGCTGTGGGCCGGGGCGTCGATCGCGGCGTTCTCCTCCTCGACGGCGACGGCTGGCCAAGATGCCGGACAGGTGGCCCCGGCCGACGCCAAGGACAAGGCGCCGGCCGATGACAAGGCCAAGGAGCAAGATTCGGCGGGCAAGCCGCGGGAGATGCCCCCCGCCAAGCGGGGCGTGCCGACCCCCGGGGTCGAGCCCAACAAAACGCCGGCCGAGGACCCGAAGGAAACCCGCCGAAGCCGTCTCGACCGCATCCTCTCCCGGCTCGAAACCGATCCGCCCCCGCCGTTCGTGCCGCTCAAGCCCCGGACGGTCGAGGATGAACGCCAGATCGACGCCGTCCGCCTCTACAGCGCGGCCCGCTCCCTGGAAGATCAGCGGCGATGGACCGAGGCCGCCGAGCTTTTCCAGGACGCGCTCAAGCTCGATCCCGAGTCGGTCGCCATCCCCAAGCGCCTGAGCCGGCTCTACGTCGGCCCGCTCCGCAATCCCGAGCTGGCCGTCCAGTTCGGCAAGAAGGTCTTGCAGGTCGAGCCCGGCGACACCGACACCCTCACGCACCTGGTGGACTTCCACGCCCAGAAGAACGACTCGGCGGGCGTCGAGGCCCTGCTCAAGGAGGTCCTGGCCAATCCCAAGCTCCCGGCCAAGAGCCCGGGCCGGATCATCGCCGAGTTCGAGCTGGGACGCCTCTACTCGCTGCGCCCTGATCGCATCAAGGAAGCGGCCGACTGCTTCGCCAGGGTCATGGAGCTGCTCGACGACCGATCGGCCGGCCATCTCTCCCCCGTGGAGTCGACCCGCATCCTCAGCAATGAGCCCGCCAACGCCTACCTGACCTTCGGCATCGTCTTCCTCTCCGCCAAGCGCCCCGAGCTCGCCGCCAAGGCCCTCGAACGGGGCCTGGTTTACGACGAAGACAACGTGCGAATCCCCCTGCTCCTCGCCGAAACCCTGCTGGATCTGGGCAAGGGTGATCGGGCGCTCGCCCTGGTGGATCGCTTCATCCGGCGGCAGACCCAGGTCCTCGAAGCCTACGACCTCCTGGTCAAAGTGCTCAAGTCCCTGAAGCGTGAAGATGAGATCACCCCCCGGCTGGAGGAGGCCGCCAGGCGCGATTCGAAGAACGTCCCCCTGCAATACGTGCTGGCCGATCGCTATCGCGAGATCGGGCAGATCGACAAGGCCGAGGAACTTTACAAGAAGCTCCTCGGTTCTCAGCCGACCCCCCAGACCTACCGCGCCCTGGCCCAATCGCTGTTCAAGCGCAAGAAGTACGACGAGCTCCTCAAGGTCCTCGGCGAGGCCCAATCGCGCGGGGGGCTGCCGATCATCCAGCCGCAGCTCGATCAGATCGTCGCTGACGAGGCGCAGACCCTCGCCATACTCGACGCGGCCTACGACATCCTCTCCAAGAAGTTCGACGGGCTCCCCCGCCAAACCCTGGAGGTCCTGTCCTATCTCGGCAATCGCGGGAGCGGCGACAAGACCAAGAAGCTGGAGAAGCTGCTGAAGGTTCAGCGGCTCGCCCTCGACCAGACGCCGGCGCCCCGAGAATACAAGGATCTCTTCGACACCGAACAGAAGTTAGGGAAGTTCGCCGAGGCGGTCGAGACCCTGGAGAAATTGATCGCGAAGTATCCCGCCGAGAAGTCCCTGATCGTCCTCCTGGCGCTGGCCGAGTCTCAGCACCGGGCCGGCCGGAACGACGCCGCGCTGATTTCGGCCCGCGAGGCGCTCAAGCTCGCCCCCCCCGACTTCGAGACCCAGAGCCTCTTCGCCGACCTGCTCGCCCAGATCGGCCAGGTGGACGAGGCGATCGCCTTGTTGCAAAAGGTGGTCAAGAACGAGCCCAATAATCCCGAGCCGGAGATGCGACTGGGGGGGATCTTGAGCCGGTTCGGACGCAATGAAGAGGCGCTCAAGCTCTTCAACGACATGCTCAAGCGGCACGCCAACAACGACCTGGTCACCCGGATCGCCCGCCAGAATTTGTCGATCGTGTACGTGAATCTGGGCGACTATGCCAAGGGGGAGTCCGAGCTGGAGGCGATCCTGGAGCGGAACCCCGACGAGGCGGGGATCAATAACGACCTCGGCTATCTCTACGCCGAGCAGGGGAAGAACCTGGAAAAGGCCGAGTCGATGATTCGCAAGGCCCTCCACGACGATCCCGAGAACTCGGCCTACCTCGACAGCATGGGCTGGGTCCTGTTCAAGCGGGGGAAGCTCAAGGAGGCGCTGGAGAATCTCCAGAAGGCGGTCGACAAGCTCGAACGTCCCGACCCGACCATCCTCGAGCACCTCGGAGACGTCTACCTCAAGCTTCAGGATCTGCCCAAGGCGAAGGACTCGTGGACGAAGGCCCAGGATGCCGCGGCCAAGGCCACTCCGCCCGACAAACGACTCGACGAGATCAAGAAGAAGCTGGTTTCGCTCGATAAGTTGAGCCCGACGCCCAAGCCGGCTTCGGGCGCGAACCCCTAAGAACCCACGCCGAACGGAATTTCGGACAGCCCAGGCGGAGATGGGTATCCCCTTTTCCGCATGGCCTGGATTGGTCATGGGCTCCAACGGTGGCCGGGCCGCGTTGGGGCGATTAAACTCGAAGACTTCGCGAAGAGTCTCACGAATCGTAGCGACGGGAGTATCGAATCGTCATGGCGGGACACTCTCACTCGGCCAACATTGCGCATCGCAAGGGGCTCGTGGATGCCAAGCGGGGAAAGCTGTTCAGCAAGCTCTGCCGGGCCATCTACGTCGCGGCCAAGACGGGAGGACCCGATCCCGCGGCCAACCTCCGGCTGCGTTATGCCATCGACAAGGCACGCTCGGTAAGTTGCCCCAAGGATAACATCGAACGTTCGATCAAGAAGGCCACCGGCGAACTGGGCGCCGAGAACTTCGAAGAAGTGATGTACGAAGGGTATGGCCCGGGGGGAGTGGCAGTCCTCTGCGAGGCCCTCACCGATAATCGCAACCGGACCGCCGGGGAACTCCGGCGAATCTTCGAAAACGCCGGGGGGAACCTCGGGGCCACCGGCTGCGTCTCGTATCTGTTCAACTACAAGGGGCTGATCCTCGTCGATCCGAATCAGGTCGACGAGGACCGGCTGATGGAGATCGCCCTCGAAGCCGGCGCCGACGACGTCCAACTGCTCGGGGATTACTTCGAGGTTACCTGCGACCCCAAGCTCACCGAGCCGATCCGCAAGGCGCTCGACGACCAGAAGGTCCCGGTCGAGTCGGCCGAAACCAGCTACATCGCGAGCAATTCCATCGACCTCGATCTTGAGAACGGCAAGCGGATGCTCAAGCTCAAGGACCTGCTCGACGAAAACGAGGATGTGCAGAACGTCTATTCCAACGACAACATCCCCGAGGAAGCGCTGGCTTCCTGAGCCGCCGATGGCGAGAGACGGGCGCACAACCGCGACCCGCTCACGATGGCGGACATCCGCAGCGACGGTTACGTTTGAAATGATGCGTCGCGGCACCCGGCGCATCCTCCTTTATCTTATCTCCTATTCCTGGACAGGACCCTTCCCGAGATGGCGACGCCCACCCCGTTCGTGAAGTCGGAGCGGCTGCAAAAGCTCCCTCCCTACCTCTTTGCCGAGATCGACAAGAAGAAGAAGGCCGCCATCGCCGCCGGGCGGGACGTCATCAACCTGGGAGTCGGCGACCCCGACCGCCCCACCCCCGAGCCGATCATCAAGAGCCTCCAGAAGCACGTCGAGAATCCGGCGTTCCACCAGTACGCCCTCGACCAGGGTGCCCCCGAGCTTCGGCAGTCGATCGCCGCGTTCTGCAAGAAGAGGTACGGGCTGGACCTGGACCCGGAGACCGAGATCCTGCCGCTGATCGGCTCGAAGGAGGGCCTGGCCCACTTCCCGCTGGCCGTGCTCAACCCCG
>CALKTZ010001104.1 GCA_937997355.1 uncultured Planctomycetales bacterium
CTCCCACCAGATCGATCAACGAGAGCGAAACCCGAGTATCCAACTTCGACACATCGATCAAAATATTCGACGCCTTGAGGTCGCGGTCCGACAACGATCGCTGATGCAAAGTTCGGATCAGCGACGCAAGCTCCAGGACGATGCGCCCGATCACCCTCCGCTGTTCCGCGGGCGGGAGCGAGGGGAGATGCTTGCGTGCAAAATCGGTCAAAGTGATCGCATCTTCCTGCTTCACCGTGATGAGATAGGTCTCATGGGGCAGGAGGAAGAAAAATGGGCTCTCGCGCCAGGATCGACGTCTCAACACGAATGCCAGGTTCTGCGGCGTCGGAATCCCTCGGCTCACCAAATGCTGACCTGCCTGCCAGGAACGCCAGGCGCGAGAGGGGCGGAAAATCGTCAGCAGCGGGTCGATCCATTTTTTGCGGTTGAACCGCTTCAAGATGACCTGCGTCGGCTCCCCTCGTACCAGCATCGTGGTCTCGGCGACTGTCGTCGTGCTCGAATCTTTCAGGAGCCTCGTCCCCGCCTCATTGAACGGCCAATCCGGATCTTCGAGCAATCGCGCCATTTCCGACGGATCAAGGTCGCGCGACGCGACCCCCCAGGTTCGGTTACCTTCAAAAACCTGAAAATACTTGTTCGTCGAGCGGCATCTCTCTCCCCAACGACGCCAGAGCCGTTCCGCCCATCGACGTGTCGAGGTCTCGATTCGCCCGGCGAAGCCGCGAGGGTCGGGGTGAGCCTCGTTGCGATGTTTCAAATAAGTTTTGACGAAGCGATAACGCTCCGCCGTCGTCGCCCGAATCCAGAAGAAATGATCGAGGAGCGCCAGGTTCTTCCCGGCATTCTTCCAGCTCAGGCGTCTCGTCTTTCGCAGCGCATCCAGATCGATCATGACCAAGCTCGGCGTGCCGGTTTGGTTGAACTGGACCAGGAGGTTGCCCGGGTGGAAGTCGATATGGATGAGACCCTCGTTGTGAAGCCTGGCCGTCATCACCGCCAATTGGTTTGCCAGCGAGCGATGGACAAGACGTCTCTCGGAGGCCGGATAGCCTGGTAAATGCTTCTCCACGAACTCATCCAGGGGGATCGTGTCGGTGATCTCCCTGGTCACGAGAAAATTCTCGAAAAGAAACTTCCGGATTCGATGTTCCCCCAGCGCGACCGGGGTGATGGTCGGGACGCCGATCTGCTCGAGTTGACGAGATCGTTTGGCTTCGTTTCGTCCCTTACCTCGTCGGAACCACTGGCGAAGGATGGCCCGCTTGTTCGGGACGAGATAGTGCTTCACATAGAAGCCGCCGGCCGGAAGATCGGCCCGGTAGACGATGCGATGTGGCCCGGATTTGATCGTGGTGAGCCGCCCTTCCCGACGCCATTCTTCGATCCTCAGTCCGTCGGATCCGAGCAAGATCTCGTCCCAGGAACCGGTCACCCACCAGCCCACGACGCCGGCCTGATGCCAATGCCATTCCGGCGGCTTGAACATCCGGGGGAGAGGAGAATCGTTTTTTTTGGTTCGGATGGACGACATGGGGCTCACTTCGAGGAAGATGTCAGCTTTCCGGTACGGGTCAATCCACGACCGCCCGCGTCCTTGACCGCGCCGGACAATGGGCGACGCCCCATGACGAGATCCACGAACGCATCGGCCCAGACTCGCGTCGAATATTTCGACTCGACTTGCCGGCGTCCTGCCAACCCCATCTCCCGGCGAGCATCGGCATTGCGAAGTTCTCGGACGGCGGCGATCCATTCCTCGGGGGAAGCAGCGAGCAATCCGTGAATACCCGGCCCAATCATCTCGCGATGAGCGCCGACGGGATTGGCGATCACGGGGAGGCCCGCGGCCTGATATTGCAGGATCTTGAGGCCGCATTTCCCGCGGCTCCATGGATCATCGGGCAGGAGGCCGATTCCGATGCCGCCAGCAGCAAGTTCGGTGGCCTCGGTTTCCTGACTCCACGGGACCTTGACGATCGATACCCCCCGAAATTCGGGGAAACGGTCGCAGATGATCCGCATGGTCAATCCGGGAATTTCGGCCCCCAGGTGTTCCCAGAGGCTCCGATCCTGCTCCAAACCGTTTAGAGTGCTCGATGAGCCGATCCAGACAAGCTCTCTCGACGGCGAAGCCGGTCGCGACTCGGGAACCGGATAACACGTCAGATCGATGCAGGTCGGGATCACATGCACTCGGCCGGGCTGAACACCTGTTTTGAAGGCACAGTCCGCGAGGAAGCGATTTCCCGCGATTACGGCATCCGACGCGGCAACGGTCTGGGCAAAACGCCTTGCTCTGGAATGACTGTAGATTCCTTTCGGGCTGTAGGAATCCCGATAGAGGACGGCATCGTCATAATCGAAAACGAGCCTGCGCGCGGAACGGCGAAGCAGGTGCAACTGCCAACCAGGCAAAAGCTTGCGCTGGAGAATCACGGCATCGAACTGGCCGGCTCGCCGAAATTGCTTCAGACGGCTGAATGTTCCCGATTGAATCGGCTCTTGCAGGAGGGAAATCCCGAACGAAGCCAATCGGGCTTCGAATGCTTGAATCCGATAGCGGAAACAGACGTGGTCTCGTGCTTCGACGAGTGCGAGCAATCTCATCACCGTCCTCCATGACGGTCAGAGTCGACGAACACGATCAAGCAAGGGAATCTGGCCCCTCCGGCCGGGAATCTTAATCGCTGATGCCGATTATTCCAAGGGGGACTCCACAAAAGCCTGCCATCGGTATG
>CALKTZ010001105.1 GCA_937997355.1 uncultured Planctomycetales bacterium
GCCGAGGAGCATCTGCACGACCATTTTCCCGGCTATCCGGTGATGCCGGCGTCTCTGATCATCGAGGGATTGGCCCAGACCGGGGGGATCCTGGTCGGGGAGGCCGGGGGATTTGTCGAAAAAGTCGTGCTGGCGAAGATCCCTCGGGCCGACTTTCACGGCGTGGCCTGTGCCGGCGATCAGTTGATTTACGAGGTCACCCTGACCAACTTGAACGCTCAGGGTGCGGTCGTCGACGCGAAGGCTTTCCTGGACGGCGAATTGCTGGTCGACGCCGAGATCGTCTTCGCCCATCTCGATAATTCGCGAGCCAAGCAGATCTTCGGACCCAAGAATTTCGTGTTCACGCAGCAGTTGCTTGGTGTGCTGGATCTTGCCAAAGCTCAGCAACGGGCAAAGGATGCCAAGGACGCTGAAGCCGTACCGCCTCTCGAATCGAATGGTAAACCTCACGAGATTCCAACAAACGAATGAGTGCGGAATTTGCGGGATGGTTCCTCGTCGCGCATAAAACGGATTATCCGCGAAAAATTTGCGTATTGCGTCGAGTTTGCGACGCAAGTTGTCGCGTGAGCGGCAATAATACTGATGAAGTGGGCCGTGTGGATGAGCCCATCCCCGGTCACGCATTCGTGACCTCTTCCGGTTGCAACTGACGGGTGGCACATGCTTGGTTCCGATCGCCGCGTGGTCATCACCGGTATAGGTCTGGTGACTCCCCTGGGCGACAGTATCGACCGCTTCTGGACGTCCCTTTCCGAGGGAAAGGGTGCGGTCGCTCCCATCAAGGCGTTTCCGGTTGAGGGACTTCCCGGGAATGTCGGAGGGGAGATCCTGGATTTCTCCTTCGAGAAATTCGCCCTCCCGAAGCTCGATAAGAAGGCGCTGCGCAAGAGCAAGAAGTACATGGCCCGCGACATCCAGCTCGCGGTCGCCGCGGCTCAGGCCGCGTTCGCCGATGCCGGGCTCACCCAGGGGGGAGTCGAGCCGACTCGCATCGGGATCGATCTCGGCGCGGGACTGATCTCGACCGAGCTCGACGAACTGGCCCCCGCCATTCAGCATGCCATGACGGCCCCCGAAGTCTTCGATTATCAGAAGTGGGGCCGCGAGTCGATCGGCGTGATGGAGCCGATCTGGCTCCTCAAGTACCTCCCGAACATGCTGGCCTGCCACATTTCGATCCTGATCGACTGCCAGGGGCCGAGCAATTCCATCACGGAGGCCGATGCCTCGGCGAATTTGGCGGTGTCGGAAGCGTGCCGTATCATCGCGCGTAACCGTGCCGACGTGATGATCACCGGGGGCGCGGACTCCAAGATTCATCCCCTCAGTATGGTGAGGTTGAGCCTCTACGGCCAACTCTCGGGCTGGAAGGGAGACCCCTCCGGCGCCTGCCGCCCATTCGACCGCCGACGAGACGGCTGGGTCCCCGGCGAGGGGGCGGGCATCCTGATCCTCGAAGACCGGGAGCACGCCGAGGCACGCGGTGCGAGAATCTACGGCGAGATCCTCGGTTCCGGGTCGGGATGCGATGCGAATCCGGCCGGCGGCCTCGACCCGCTGGGTGGGGGGACCGAGGTCGCAATCCGGGCCGCGCTCCGGGAGGCCGGGCTCACCCCGGCCGATATCGGCCACGTGAACGCCCATGGTTCGGGGCATAAGCTTTCTGATTTGGCGGAGGCCCGCGCGTTCCAGCGCGTATTCGGGCCTGGGAAAGTGCCGATCACCGCGTTGAAAGGCTACATGGGAAATCTCTCCTCGGGCTGCGGCTCGGTCGAATTGCTCGGCAGCCTGATCGGCGTGAACCGAGGGGCGATCCCTCACATTCTCAACTGCGACGAGCCGGACCCGGAATGCGGCGAGCTCGACCTGGTCCTCGGGGCTCCGCGACCGACCGATAACCCGATTTTCGTCACCACGAACCTGACGCCGAATGGACAAGCTTCGGCGATCGTCGTGAAAGGGGAGCCGAATTCCGGCCTGTAAGTATCCGGGGCTGGTCGGCGTCTTCGAGGCTCTTATTCCCGATTGGCCCTGTTGGCGGGGCGGCTTTCATCTGTCTCCGAGGAACAATTTCATGCGTCGCGTAGTCGTCACGGGAATGGGGATGGTCACCCCGGTCGGTCGCGATCTCGAGACGACGTGGGCCGCGCTGCTTGAAGGGAAGAGCGGGGTGGGGCCGATCACCCTGTTCGAATCGAACACGTTCCCGACCCGAATCGCCGCGGAAGTTCAGAATTTCCGACTCGAAGACTACCTCGAAGATGCGGGACGCTGGGCCGAGCATTCGCGGAATACCCGCTTCGCGCTGGCCGCCGCGCGGATGGCCCTGGACGACGCGAAGCTGCTGGAAGGGGACGGGGCGAAGGACACCAGCCGGTTCGGGGTCTATCTCGGGGCCGGCGAAGGGCAGCACGACTTCCTTCGATTCGTCACGACCGTTGCATGTTCAACTCACAATGGTCGCGTGAATACCGCCGAGTTCACGCGGCATGGCCTTCAGCGATTGAGCTGCATCAAGGAAGCGGAGCAAGAGCCCGGCACACCCGCCGCCCACCTCGCGACCGAGTTCGGGCTCAAGGGGCCGAACTCGAATTGCCTCACGGCCTGTGCGGCCAGCTCGCAGGCGATCGGCGAGGCGTTCGAGCTGATCCGCCGAGGTTATGCCGACGCGATGCTCTCCGGCGGAACGCACAGCATGATCCATCCGTTCGGCGTGACGGGATTCACCCTCCTCACCGCGCTTTCCCAACGCAACGACGAGCCGACTCGTGCCAGCCGCCCGTTCGACCACGAGCGAGAAGGTTTCATCCTGGGAGCAGGGGCCGGGATGGTCATCCTGGAAGAGCTTGAGCATGCTCGGGCCAGGGGGGCGAAGATTCATGGCGAAGTGATCGGCTACGGGTCGACCGCCGATGCCTTCCGGATCACCGACAGCCACGACGAAGGGCGAGGGGCCATCGCCTGCATCAACGAGGCCCTCGAAGATGCCCGGATCAAGCCCGAAGACATCGACTACATCAATGCGCACGGCACCAGCACGGCGGTCAACGACTCGATCGAGACGCTGGCCATCAAGAAGACATTCGGCGAAGCCGCGTATCGTGTTCCGATCTCCAGCACCAAGAGCATGATGGGTCATCTGATCGCCGCCGCCGGCAGCGTCGAGGCGATCATCTGCTTGCTGACGATCCGAGACGGAGTCCTTCCCCCCACCGTCAACCTGGAAAATCCCGACCCCGACTGCGATCTCGACTATGTCCCGAACGTCGCGCGACGTCATCATGTCGATACCACGCTGTCCAACAGCTTCGGGTTTGGCGGCCAGAATATTGCGCTCATCCTCCGGCGATTTCGCGATTGAGCCGAACTGCGGTTCTCCGAATCGGCCGAACCTTGCGGTGATCGACCAAGCCATTCTTCGTGACTAGCATCCAAGACGTGCGAATCGTTCGTTCAGCGGTCAGGAGTCTTCCTGTGATCGACGCCCAGATATTGCTAGGAATTGCGGCTGGAACCTTGTTGGTGACAGCGGCGGGACTA
>CALKTZ010001106.1 GCA_937997355.1 uncultured Planctomycetales bacterium
GCGGATGAATCGCATTGTCGAAATCGCCGATCGCTATCAGGTGACGATGGCCTTCGAGCCTGAGCTGAGCAATGTTGTTAATTCCGTCTGCAAGGCTCGCCGTCTCCTCGACGAGATCCATTCCCCCTGGCTCAAGGTCGTGCTCGATCCGTCGAACCTGATCCGTCCGGATGATATCCCGCGAATGGCCGAGGTGATCGCCGAGGCATTCGACTGGCTTGGCGACGATATCGCGCTCATGCATATCAAGGAGTTGGGGGCCGACGGACATCCGGGCGATCTCGCGCCGGGGCAGGGGATTCTCGACTACGGTTTCGTCCTCAATGAGCTGGAACGGATCGGCTATAAAGGGTCGCTCATCATGCACGGGCTTTCGGAGGAACAGGTTAAACCGGGTGTCGCGTTCATGCGCAAGATGTTGGGGCTTTCGAGGTAAGCGGGGCAATTCCGCGCACTTGGTGGGGAAGACGAAGATGGAAACGGCGCGCATCGCCCAGATCCTCGACGAGATGGGGACACTCCTGGAGATCAACGGGGAGAACCCGTTCCGCTGCCGCGCCTATCACCAGGCAGCCCAGGTGCTTCAGTCGCTGCCGAGCGACCTGAGTGAGATGATCACCGACGGCACCCTCAAGCAGCAGCCGGGGATCGGCGAAACCCTCTATTCGAAGATCGTCCAGCTCGCGACGACCGGGCATCTCAAGGCTTATGAAGACCTCCGCCGCAAGACCGGCCCGGGACTCGTCGCCCTCCTGCGGATTCCGGGGCTCGGCCCCAAGAAGATCAAGCTGCTCCACGACGAGCTGAAGGTCGAGAGCCTCGCCGACCTGCGACACGCGGGGGAATCCGGGCTCATCGCCGATCTGAAAGGCTTCGGCGCCAAGACCCAGGCCAAGATCCTCGAAGGGATCGCCTTCGTGGAGTCGGCCGGCGAGCGGGTGTTGCTGAGTCATGCCAGGCAGATGGTTGCGCCGATGTTCGATTGGATACGCAGCCAGGAAGGGGTGATCCGGTCCGAGGTTTGCGGCAGCCTCCGGCGACGCGCCGAGACGGTCGGCGATCTGGATCTCCTATTCAGCGCAAAAGACCCGGTGCCGATCCTCGACGCCTTCGTGAAACTGCCGCAGGTCGCGGCGGTCCTCGGCCACGGCCCGACCAAGGCGAGCATCCGGCTCCTCGGCGGCATGCAGTGCGACCTCCGGGGGGTTGATGACTCGCAATTCCCCTTCGCGCTTCATTACTTCACCGGCTCCAAGGCCCACAATATCGGGATGCGCCGGCGGGCAATCGCGCGGGGCCTTTCCCTCAACGAGTATGGCCTGAACGGCGGCGAGGAGGAGATCCGTTGCCGGGACGAGGCCGAGCTATTCGCCGCGCTCGGCCTGGACTATATCCCCCCCGAACTTCGGGAGGATCAGGGGGAATTCGACGCCGCCGAGCGGCGAGAACTCCCGAAGCTCGTCGAGCTTGCCGACCTCACCGGCACCTTCCATTGTCATTCCGACTGGAGAAGAGATGGCCGAGGGAGCCCGAGAGCGCGGTTTCAAATACCTGGGGATTGCCGATCACTCCCGATCGGCCCATTACGCGGGGGGCCTGAGCATCGAGCGGGTCCGCGAGCAATGGGCGGCGATCGACGCCTTGAACCGGAAATACGGGGGGAAGTTCCATCTGTTCAAGGGGACGGAATGCGACATCCTCCCCGACGGCTCCCTCGACTATCCGGACGACCTGCTGGCCGGCTTCGACTACGTGGTGGCCAGCGTCCATACCAACTTCGGGATGCCCCGTGCGGATATGACGAAGCGGATCGTCCGGGCGGTCTCGCATCCTTTGGTGACGATGCTGGGGCATCCCACCGGGCGATTGCTCCTCTCCCGCAACGGCTACGAGGTCGACCTCGACGCCGTGATCGCGGCGGCGGCCAGGGCGGGGACGATGATCGAGATCAACGCCAACCCGCATCGTCTCGACCTTGATGCGATCCACGCCCGGCGCGCCAGGCAGGCGGGGGTCACCATCGCGATCAATCCCGATGCGCATTCCGTGAGCGGCCTGGATGACCTCGAATATGGGGTCTCGGTCGCGCGCCGCGCCTGGCTCCGCAAGGAGGATTTGTTGAACACGGGCTCGCTCGATTCGATCCGCAAGACGCTCAAGGAGCATCGAGAACGGTCGCGATAGGGGGCGGAGATCGCCAACCGATGCCGTCGGCGCCGGTTCCGAAAGCGAGAACACTTGCGAGGGGGGGAGGGGGTCTTATAATAAAACAAGGACCGATTCGACAGGCGCCATCGCGTCAACGAATTCGAATTGATGAATCTTGAGGACCCGGGGAAAACGATCTCCTCGTCGGATCAAGCTCCAGGACAACGCCAGAGACATCCTCATCCATTTTCGCCCGATAGATCGGAACCTCCAAAGATGGCCCTACCTGAGCAAATCGCGGAAAAGCGGCGGTATTTCAGCGTGAGTGAGGCGAACAAGGCGCTGCCGCTGGTCCGTGCGATCATGGAGGATATCGTTCGTCAAAACCGGGTCGTGGAAGACCTTCAAGACCGCATCGCCAGCGTGAAGCGCGATCGACGACGCCCCACCCGGAGCCAGGATTCGTACAGCGAGGAGCTTTCTCAGACCCTCGAAGAGCTGGAGATTCGCGAGAACGAGCTTCGCGTTTACATCCAGGAATTGCTCAGGCTGGGGGTTGAGTTCAAGGGGTTCGACGGCCTGTGCGACTTCTACACGCTGGTCAATGGACGCGAAGCCTATCTGTGCTGGCGCCTGGGGGAGCCGGAAATCCTCTACTGGCATGACCTCGAATCGGGATTCCAGGGGCGGCAGCCGATCTCCACGCTCGAGAAGGCCGGGGAGATCGCGGAACCCGAACTTGAGGAACTCGACCCGACCGACTGAACACCATTTCGGGCTGAACGAACCGCCCCCTCTGGTCAGGATTCCGCCAAATCAACATGCGCAATGTCGTCACCATCGATGGGCCGGCCGGGGCCGGCAAGACCACGGTCGCCCGTCGCCTTGCCGAACGGCTGGGCTGGCGCCTGCTCGACACGGGAGCCATGTATCGCGCGGTCACCCTTTCCTCGCTCCGGTCCGACCTCGACCTGACGTCGGAGGCGGCCCTCGCGCGGCTCGTCGAAAGGATTTGGGTCGAGCTGAGGCCCGACGGTACGGTCCTGCTCGACGGCCAGGATGTGACCCGGGAAATCCGGGACGTCGAGGTCACTCGTTCCTCACGGCATATTGCCGATAGCCCGAGCGTGCGGGCCCGCCTGGTGGACTGGCAGCGGGAATTCGTCTCCCGGCAGGATACCGTCAGCGAGGGACGGGACCAGGGGACGATCGTGTTTCCCGACGCCCTCGGCAAGTTTTACCTCACCGCCAGCGACGAGGAACGCGCCCGGCGTCGTCATGCCGAGCTTTGTGCCCGCGGGCAAGCCGTCGAGTTGGAAGAAGTCCTCAAGGATCAGCAGGAGAGAGATGCCCGAGATTCGGCCCGCTCCATCGCACCGATGAAGCCGGCCGACGACGCGATCATCTTCGACACCACCGGGCTCGGCCTGGATGTTGTGGTCGAGCGGCTCGCCAATGAGGTTGAACGGCGATTGCAAGACTCCGGCCGGCCGCGCGTTGCCCAGGAAGATGAGACCGTATTGTCATGATCGAACCTCTCCCCTCGGACCCTCCCGCCCCCGCCGCTTCTTCCTCGCCTCGTCGAGAACGCCCCAGCGAACGACCGAACCCCAGGGGGGCGTCGAGCGAGAGCACCGGCCCTCGGCGCGATCGGCCGATCGAACACCTGATCTGGTATCGCGCCATCCAGTATGTGGTGGCGACCTTCTTCACCGTTTACGGCGGCTGGCGGGCGACCGGCCGGCACAACCTCCCGAAGCAAGGGGGGGTGCTGCTGGTCTCCAACCACATCAGCTACCTGGACGTCTTCCTGCTGGGGCTCCCGCTCACGCGGCCACTCAATTACGTCGCCCGCTCCACCTTATTCCTGCCGGTCCTCGCCAACCTGATCCGCTCGGTCGGCGGCTTCCCGATTCAGCGAGACGGCCTGGGGGCCTCGGGGTTGAAAGAAACCCTGCGACGCCTGAAACACGGCGGCATCGTAACGCTTTTTCCCGAAGGGACGCGGAGCCCGGATGGTGAGATCGGCGAGGTGAAGCCGGGGATCGCCGTCCTGGTTTCCCGGGCCAGGGTCCCGGTCGTCGTGGCCGGAATCGCCGGGACATTCGAAGCCTGGCCTCGATCACAACTCCTGCCGCTTCCGCACCCGCTCCGAATCCACTATGGTCTACCGATCTGGCCGTCCGAGTTGGAAAACATGGACACCGATCAGATCACGTCGCTGATCGCGGGCCGCATGAAGGAGAGCCAGGCCATTGCCCGCGAGGCGCTTGCCCGAGACATGCAAACTCAGGTCCCGGCCGCCCGGGCGTGACGGAAGAACCCCCCGACTTCGCCCCAACCCACAGGTGAGAATTCCCTTGTCTGATCAACTGACGAGACGTCGATTGCTGGAACGGGCACCCGCCTCCGTGATCGGAGCAGGCGTGGCGGCAAGCTCCCTCATGTCGCCCGCCGGCGCCGTCGCCGAGGAGGCGAGGCGGAAGCCCGAAGAACCGTTCCTGCTCGGCCTGAACACCAGCACGATCCGCGGCCAGAACCTGGGAATCGCGCGAGAGGTTGAGATCGCCGCGAAGGCCGGTTACGAGGGACTCGAACCCTGGGTCGGGGAGATCGAGGACTATCAGAAGAGTGGCGGATCGCTCGCCGATTTGAAGAAGCGGATCGCGGACGCCGGGCTCCGCGTCGAGAGCGCGATCGGCTTCTTCGACTGGGTGGTCGACGACGAAGGCCAGCGCCGCAAGGGGCTCGACTCGGCCAAACGCAGCATGGAACTGGTGCAACAGATCGGCGGGGTTCGCATCGCCGCGCCGCCGGTCGGCGCGACGAAGGAAACGGGGC
>CALKTZ010001107.1 GCA_937997355.1 uncultured Planctomycetales bacterium
CGGCATGGAAGACCTGGTCACGTCGGGGGTCGAGCTGGACGAATCCCAGGCCCGGATCACCCTCTTCCACCTGGCCGACCGGCCGGGCCAGGCCGCCCGCGTCTTCCGCGCGATCGGCGACGCCGGCATCTTCGTGGACATGATCGTCCAGAACGCCGGGATCGAGGGGTCGTCGGTCCTGTCGTTCACGGTGCCGAGGGACTCGGCCGACCGCGCCGCCGAGGCCGCGCGATCGGTCACCGACGCCGAGGTCTCCATCGAGCCGGCGATGGCCAAGCTCTCGGTGCTGGGGGTCGGCATGCGCACCCACACCGGCGTGGCCACCCGGATGTTCGGCGCCCTGGCCGATCGCGGGATCAACATCAACCTCATCAACACGAGCGAGGTCCGGATCAACGTCGGCACCGACATCGACCAGGGCAAGGCCGGGCTCGATTGCCTCAAGTCGGCCTTCTTCCTGGCCGACTGACCGACCGATGGCCTGTCGAAGTTTCGAAGCCGGGTGCCGCGGGCCGTTTCGACCTGTGGCGCCCCGCGCCTGCTCTCGCCCCGGTTCGAAGGACCGCGCACGCCGGCCCGTCGCACCTCCGCAAAAAACATGTCTTTGAATTTCTTAAAACTCGCAAGACGACTGATCTGTGAATAAGAAAGACCGATGAGTCGGTTGATCTCATTCGCATTGATGGCATGCTTGTCCGGTTCGGCGTCGGAACGGGACGGGCTTGTTCGTTCGCCATCGAGGATTTGCGATCGGAACCTGCCTCGGGGAAGCGACCTTGCCATGAATTCCTTGTTTGCAATGCGAGGTGTGTTCGGCATGCGATCGCGTCGCGACGCCCGCCGCGAGGCCATGAGGCGTCGGGCCTCGGTGGCGCTGTGGCCCACGATCGAGGGGCTTGAAGGGCGCGCGCTGATGGCGAATTTCGGGCTCGATCCGACGTTCGGAGACGACGGGAGGCTGGTCGTCCCGATCCCGGGGCGTGCGGACAGCGGCAGCCTTTACGCGATCATCGACGACGTCATCCTCCAGCCGGACGGCAAGATTCTCGGGGTGGGCGGGTTCCGTCATCAAATGAGTTCGGCCCCCTACACGGTCCGCACCGATGTCCTGGTGGAGCGATTCAATTCGGATGGCAGCCTGGACGTGAGCTACGGCTCCGGGGGCATGTTCGTGGCCCCCGGTTTGAAATTCGGCGACGGCACGCTGGATGCCAATGTCGAGGCCGCGATCCTCCAGTCCGACGGATCGATCGTGGTCGTCGCCCATGCCGATGGGCTCTCCTCGGGTGCCGACGGCTTCCCGGTGCGCGACTTCGCCGTGATGCGGGTCCTCCCCGACGGCACGCTCGACACCTCCTTCGGCGATGGCGGATACACGCTCATCGACTTCGGCCCGGACCAGACGTCGGGCGATCAGTACGACCGCCCCAAGAGCATCGCGCTGGGTCCCGACGGCTCGATCGTTGTGGCCGGCTATACGGCCCTGGCGACGAAGGACGTGGGGGGGACGAGCTTCCCGAATTCGTCCGATTTCGCGGTGGCGCGGCTGCTGCCCGACGGCACCCTCGACGGTTCCTTCGGCGACGGCGGGAAGCGGACCATCCCCTTCAACCTGGGGGGGAACAATAGCTCCTGGGCCTACGGCGTGGCCGTGCGGGCCGATGGCGCGATCGTCCTGGTGGGGAAGGCCGAGGTCGGGGCGCCGAACCCCGGGGCCTACAACCACAACACGTCCGATATCGCCGTGGCCCGGCTCACCCCCCGGGGAGACCTGGATGCAACGTTCGGCGCCGGCGGATTGGTCACGATTGATCATGATCTCTACGAGAAGGGCAACGCCGTCGTCCTCCTGAATGACGAGATCGTGATCGTCGACGATTCCGCGACCTTGACGCGAATCGCGGCGGACGGAACCATCCTCGGCACCCTCGCCCTCAACCTCAACCGGCAAGGGGATACGTTCTACGACGCCGGAGAGACGCTCAACGTCCTGCCCGACTCCACGATCCTCATGGGGGGGACGGTCTCTAGCGGGGGGCGCTTCGGTCAATTCTTCACGAATCTCCTGCCCGACGGCAGCGTGAACACGGCCTATGGGACGGAAGGTTTCGCCATCTTCCTCGGTGCGTTTGCCGGGGGAAGCGTGGCGGTCCAACCCGACGGCAAGGTCCTCTTCGGCTTCGGCGCCGGCAGGACGATCGTGAGGACGATGTTCATCCTCGACGCCGATCCGCCAGGAAACGGCGGGGGCGATCCAACCGGTGCAGGACCCACCGCCGTCAACAACGCCCAGGCGCCGGCCGCCTCCGCCCCGGCGGTCCAGGAGTCGCGGCTCGTCTTCGCCGGATCGTCGAAGAAGACGAACACGATCGCGATCCGCTTCAACACGACGCTCGACCCCGCCCTGGCCGCCAGGAAATCGACTTACAAGGTGCGGATCGGCAAGAAGGGTCGGCGGTTCGCGGCGATCCGGCGGGTGTCGTACGACGCGGCGACCCGGAGCGTCACGATCACGCTGAAGCAGAAGTTCAACCGCAAGGCGCAGCTCTTCGTGCTGATCGCCCCGAATCGGCTGGCTGGCCCGGACGGCCGGCCTCTGGGCGACGGCCGGGCGGTCGTCATCCCGATCGCCGCGGCCGGCTGAGGCCCGGATGGAGAGGGGTCGGGTTCATCTCCCCTTCTTCGCTTTGGGTTTGGTTGCCTTGGGGGAAGCCTGGGGATAGAGGTCGCGCAGGATCTTGGCCTTCTTCGCCTCGATTTCCTCCTGCGAGACGGTGCCGTAGGCGGGGTCGCGTTCTCCCGAGCAGCCGGCCGGCGCGAGGCAGAGCCCGGCGAGGCAGCCGGCCGCGATCAGCACGCGGATGTTTCGTCGATTTTCGGTTTTGTTTCCATCGCGGATCATGGAGATGGGTTCCTGCGGCGGGATGGACCCTCGGGATGGCGCAGAGACCGCCCCGGCCTCGCCGACTCGAAACGAATCGAGCGTGCGAGAGGCCGGGGCGTTTGTCCGGGGCGTTGCTCTGAATCGGGTACGCTCCTCGGCCGATCAATACTGGTCGGCGCTGATCACCTCGCCGCCGTTGCGGGTCGAGAGGGCCTGATAGACCGGCATGGTCTGGCCGGGGGGGAAGTTGAGGGTGTAGATGTTGTTCTGGTACGGATAGATGCCGCCGTCCCAGGTCGGGCAGGAGACCCAGAGGGGGTTCCAGGTGGTCGGGTTGGAAGGCCAGGTGGCGATGGTGTCCTTGATGAAGTGGACCGAGCCGTCGCAGAAGGCGAAGTTGGCGCCGCCGGGGTGGTAGCTCCCCCCCGCCGAGCTGGAGACGCCGTAGTCGCTGTTATAGTCGAAGCTGTAGGTGACCTTCTTGCCGACATTCATCGGATAGTAGGTCCCCGCGAGGGTCTGGCCGGGGCGCCCCTGGATCCACCACTTGTAGCCGCCGCTGCCGTCGGCGAAGTTCACGCCGTAGGTCGTCTCGATGAAGAGCATGGTGTTGCTGGTGCCGTCGGTGACTCCGGAGATCGCGACCTTGCCGTTGTCGTAGATGACCCCGTTCATCTGGGCCAGCGCGGCCTGGAAGTTCGGATTCGTCATGTCGTTGGGCTCGGTGAAATACGTGCCGAAGTTGCCGCTGTAGGACGTGTAGCGCATGCTGACGTTCGACCCCGGGCACCAGCCGGAGAACGTCTGGGCCGGGCCCTGCGGCACCGGCTTGGCGATGAGCGGATCGCTCGGGCACCAGAGGGTGGAGAGCCCCATCTGCACGACCGTCGTGTTCGCGCAGGTGAGCATCTCGTAGTTCATGTTCGCCGCGTTGTAGGCGACCCCCTGTTCGAGGAACTGGAGCATGAATACGAACGGGCTGCCGGAGTTCTTCCACGCGCCGTTGGCGACGCCGTTGGTGCCGTAGACCTGCATCTGGGTGGCGCCGGGCGGGAAGACTGAATAGGTGCTCTCGTAATTCGCCGAGGCCAGCCCCAGTTGCTTCAGATTGTTGGTGCATTGGATGCGCCGGGCCGCCTCGCGGGCCGACTGCACCGCCGGCAGCAAGAGCGCGATCAACACCGCGATGATCGCGATCACGACCAACAGCTCGATCAACGTGAATCCGGTCCGACCGCCTTGAGATTTTGCCGATCTCGACATCTCGCCAATCTCCTTCTGGACTTGCATACCGAACGGTTCGAGCACGATGTGAAATGAGGACGGGGGTAGCCCCGAGATCGACCGGCTCCTCGCCCGGCTGGGCCGCAAGCACGAAGCCCGGGAGGCCGCGGAGGCCCGCCCAGCTCCGGCCCGAATCCAACCCCGATTCCGCGCGCACCTTCATCGATGAGCATCCTCGGGCAACTTGCCCGGCATCGGATACTCCGCGTTCGTCCCACACCGGCGAGGATTTCGGAGCGGCCTCGGAGATGCAGTCGACATCAGTCCGAGGAGCGATCTCCTAAAAGATTAGCCGAGAGCGGATCGCGCCACAATGAGGTAATTCGGTGCGATCACATTTTATGGCGAGTCGGGTTCCGCGCCGGGCGTCACGGGTCGAGAAGGCCCGTGCATGATGGGCTGTCCTCGATCGGACGAATTTCCAACTCGCCGGGCCAGGTCTCGTTATGATGGAGGTTACGAGGCGAGTCGGCCGAATTCTTGGGCTCAGCGAGGGCAGGCAACATGCGGATCATCGCCGGGGAGAGGAGGGGGCACAACATCGAGGCCCCCCGCGACGCGAGCAAGACCCGGCCCACCAGCAACCTGGTCCGCGAGGCGGTGTTCAACATCCTCGGCGACCGCGTGGAAGGCCGCGCCTTCCTCGACCTCTTCGCCGGCACCGGCGCGATGGGCCTGGAGGCCCTCAGCCGGGGGGCCGAGTTCGCGACGTTCGTCGAGGTGGACCGCGAGAACGTGGGCCTCATCCTCCGCAACGCCGCCACCCTGCGCTACGGCGACAAGGCCCGCGTGCGCAATGCCGACGTCTATCGCTGGGTCCGCGCGTTCGAGCCGGCCG
>CALKTZ010001108.1 GCA_937997355.1 uncultured Planctomycetales bacterium
ATCAGATCCGCCGAAGTCCCGATTTCAATCGCGGGCAGGGGGCGAACCGGATCGATCTTGAGCAAGGCCAGATCCATGACCGGATCGAACTGGAGTACCCGTGCCGGATAGGTCGTCCCGTCGAGCAGCTGGACCTCGATCCCTTGCACTTTATCCACGACGTGATGATTGGTGAGGATATAACCCCGACCGTCGACGATCACCCCGGTTCCCATCCCGCTCACCCTCGGCCGTTGATTCTCCTCCGCGGAGAATGGCCAACGGCTATTCGAGGCGGCCTTCTTTTCGCTCGAAATGTTCACCGCGGAGGCACGGACCTTCTCGACCGCCTCGACGATCGCGGTCCGTCGCGATGAAGGGCCGGGGGCGGCCAGGGCATTCGTCGTACTTGCCGCCATCACGACAAGGACGAGCACATGCTCGGCCGGTATCCATCTCCCCATGGTTCTCAATCCGCGATGCAACCAGGGCTTTAGCACGGCGGTCGTCCTCTTTGCCTTCACCGGACGTTGATCCCGATCGGATCAGCGCGGCTCGAATCGACTCAGAATTCCATCGTCGTCATGCGGCACTTGCTCTTCCTGCTCTAAGGCTCTTGGATCGGTTTTCCTGGCGGATCCAGCTTAGACCATCTCTTGCCGAGCCAACCTAGCTTTCCCCGCTTTTATAATTACCCTCAATCAGTCCGTAGATTTCCTGTATTTCCTATTTTTACAATTGCCATCTTTGCGGATTGGTCCGGCTCACGACAGCGGTAAAAGACCGCTTCCCGAATCGGGCGGACCGAGGGTGTAATAGTCCGTACGGGCGATTTGTTGAGCGTTCCAATGGCGCGAAGGGTGTCTTCACGGAGAGGATCAGCGGGATGGGAGTCAAATCGGAACGCCGGTTGAAACTCGAACGGAGCCTTGCGGAAGATCCGACGGACACGTTTCTTCGTTATGGGCTGGCGCTTCAATGTTTGAGGGAGGACGATACCGAGGAGGGGAGAGCGCGACTGCATGCGTTAATCGAGGATCATCCCGGAGACCAGGTTGCCGCGCATCAGCAGCTTGGTCAGTCGTATCTGGAATCGGGTGAGCGGGACAAGGGCGTCACAATCCTTCAGAAAGGGATATTACTCGCGAAGGGTCTTGGAGATTGGCATTCCGCCGGAGAGATGCAACAGTTGTTGGATTCGATGGCATCCTAGTCGAGAGGAGTCCAGCGGGTTGATTTCGTCAATTGCGAGCCCCAGCGTTTCCTGGACGGCCTCGGATCGGGGGGGAACCCTCAATTCGCAGCCTCCGGCCGTTTTCACCTTTCCCAACCGGATTCTGTTCGGCGCGGGGGGGCGATTTTCCCTCGAAGGCGAATTGGCCCGCTGGAAGATTGAACGTCCGTTGATCGTGACCGATGCGGGGCTGGTCTCCTCGGGGATCGTTGGCGCGCTGAAATCGGTCTTGAAGGATGTCGTCGTCTTCAGCGACGTCCTGCCGAATCCAACGGAAACGGATGTCAACGCAGGGCTTGAACGTTATCGGGAAGCCGGTCGAGATGGCTTGATCGCCCTGGGAGGCGGCAGCGCGATCGACGCCGCCAAGGGGATT
>CALKTZ010001109.1 GCA_937997355.1 uncultured Planctomycetales bacterium
AAAATGGGACAGGCACGTCACTCCGTTCCGAGCCAGTCCCGTTTTCGCTCCGGCTTTCCTGGCTATCCCGTTCACTCAGAGGGCCGAGGAATAGCCCCCGTCGACCGGGATCGCGATGCCGGTGACGTAGTCGCTGGCGGGGCTCGCCAGCCAGATGGCGGTCCCCGACATATCGGAGCCCTGCGCCCATCGCCCGGTGGGAATCCGCCCCAGGACCCGTTCGTAGAGCCCCGAGACTTCTTCGCGGGCCTTGTTGGTGAGGTCGGTCACGAACCAGCCGGGGAGGATGGCGTTGACCTGGATATTGTCCGGAGCCCACGAGAGCGCGAGGCTCTTGGTGAGTTGCACAACCCCCCCCTTCGAGGTGGCGTAGGCCGGGGCGAACCCCGAGCCGAAGATCGACGTCATGCTGCCGATGTTGACGATCTTGCCCCCGCCCACCTTCTTCATCGCCGGGTACACGGCCTTCGACATCAGGAAGGCACTCGTGAGGTTCACGTCCATCACGGTGTTCCACTCGTCGAGCGAGAGCTCATGGGCCGGCTTGCGGATGTTGATCCCGGCATTATTGAACAGGATGTCGACCCGGCCGAAGCGTCCGACCGCCTCGGCGACGGCGCGTTGAACGTCCTTCTCGACCCCCACATCGGCCGTCACCACGAGGGTTTCCGCCTTCGTGGTCTCAGTAAGGCGTCGGGCCGCCTCTCCCGATTTCTCCGCGTTCCGACCGACGATGACGATCTTCGCCCCCGCCTGCGCGAGCCCCTCGGCGATCCCGAGACCGATCCCGCCATTTCCCCCCGTCACGATCGCCACCTTGCCGGTCAAGTCGAACAACTTCACGAGTCTCTCCGCGTAGTGTTTGGGAACGGGTTGATTGGGCTCGAATTCATCCAGGTTGCAGGTCGGTCGCCGGGCCGAGATGGCCGGGGTCAGTCCCACTTGAGAATCGCGCCGGTATCGGCGCTGGTCGCCATCTTGGCGTATCGGGCGAGATAACTGGATTTGACCTTCAAGGGGCGAGGGGTCCAGGCGGCCCGGCGCTCGGCCAGTTCCTGCTCGGAGAGCCGCACCGCGAGAATCCCTTGCGGGATGTCAATCTCGATGATGTCGCCGTCCTGGAGTAGTCCGATCGGGCCGCCGACGGCCGCCTCGGGGCTCACGTGGCCGATGGAGGCCCCCGCCGTGCCGCCGGAGAAGCGGCCGTCGGTCACGAGGGCGCAATGCTCGCCGAGCCCCACCGCCTTGATGGCCGTCGTGGGGGCCAGCATCTCCTGCATGCCCGGCCCCCCCTTCGGACCTTCGTAGCGGATCACGACGACGTCCCCCGCCTTCACCTTGCCGAAGACGATGCCGTTGTAGGCATCTTCCTCGCTCTCGAAGATGACGGCCGGACCCGAGTGCTTCATCATCGAGGGGCTGACCCCGGCCGTCTTCACGACGGCCCCGTTCGGCGCCAGGCTGCCGGAGAGCATCGTCAGGCCGCCGGTGGCCGAATAGGCGTTCGACACCGGGCGGATCACGTCGTACGGATCGAAGCCGTCGTTGGGCTCGCCGGGCGATCCGCCATTGCCGCCGGCACCGTTGCCATTGCCGTTCGCCTGGCCGTTGGTCTCCTCGACTTCCCCCTCGGCCTCCAGGAGCGCCAGCCCGGCCGCCTGCGACACCTCTTCCGCGGCGACGCTCGGCACGCTCCAGGCCTGGGTGGTGCGTTCGCCGCCCGGCCGAACCTGCGCCAGCAGCTTCGCGGGGGCCTCGGCCTTGGCGCCTCGGATATCGAACTCCTCGATGTTCTGGCCGATCGTCTTGCCGGTCACGGTGCTGCAACTCAGATCCAGCAGCCCCGGGCAGCCCCGGGCCACTTCGCCGAGGATCGCATGGATGCCGCCCGCCCGGGCCACGTCCTCGATATGGTAGCTGCTCGAAGGGCTGACCTTGCAGAGATTGGGGGTCTGCTTGCTCAGTTCGTCGATCCGCTTGAGGGTAAACGGCACCCCGGCCTCGTGCGCGATGGCCAGGATGTGGAGCACGGTGTTGGTGCTCCCCCCCATCGCCATGTCCAGGACCATGGCATTATCGAAGGCCGACGCCGTGGCGATCTCTCGCGGCAAGATCCCGTGCCCGGCCCCCAGGCGGGAGAATTCCCTGGCCATCTCGACGATCCGCTTAGACGCCTGTTCGTAGAGGGTCTTCCGGTCGGCGGAAGTGGCGAGGATCGTCCCGTTGCCGGGCAAGGCGAGGCCGATCGCCTCGGCGAGACAGTTCATGCTGTTGGCCGTGAACATCCCCGAGCAGCTCCCGCAGGTCGGGCAGGCCGCCTTTTCGATTTCATCGAGCTCGGCCGCCGAGATCTGGCCGTTCTGCCGCTTGGCCCCCGCGACGAAGGCGTCGATGAGGTCGACCGTCTGGCCGCTCGCCGTCTTGCCCGCCTCCATCGGCCCGCCGGAGACGAAGATCGTCGGCACGTTCACCCGCATCGCCCCCATGAACATCCCCGGCACGATCTTGTCGCAGTTGGGGATGCAGATCATGGCGTCGAACATGTGGGCCTGGATCATGGTCTCGACGCTGTCGGCGATCAGCTCGCGCGAGGGGAGCGAATACTTCATCCCCACGTGACCCATCGCGATCCCGTCATCGACGCCGATCGTGTTGAAGAGGAACGGCACGCCCCCCGCGGCCCGGACGCACTCCTTCACGTAGTTGCCGACCGCCTGGAGGTGGACGTGCCCCGGGATGATGTCGACGTGGCTGTTGCAGATGGCGATGAACGGCTTGTTCCAGTCCCCCTCGCCAACGCCGGTGGCACGCAGCAGGCTCCGATGGGCCGCGCGGGAATCACCCTTCTTGATCGTGTCGGAACGCATTGGAGAAGTCCTTCGGGGAAATTCGAAAAATCGATCAGGAAGGCTCGATCCGCATCGAGACCGGATCAGTCCGAGATCGGTCGCACCCGCGAGGCCGGCGGGCATGAATCCGCCCGCCGCCAAAGCACCCATCGTATCAAACTCGTCGGGACCAACCAAGACGCGGCGATCCGATCCCTCAACCGGAAATCAGGGATGCTTCCAGTAGTAATGCCCGATCAAGAGCCCCGCGATGAACGCGAATGCCTGGGCAAACAGGACGAATAACGACCAGGCCAGCACAACCGATGCCGGCAAGATCAATTCTCCGGAGCGCCGAACGGGAATGTCGTGGATTGCGATCGAGGTCGTCGGCTCGACCTCGATGGGGGGGAAGCTCGCGGCCCCGGTTTCTTCCTTGGCGGGCTCCGACACGGTCCGGAATTCGGCGTCGAGGTCGAGGAGTTCGAGTTCGACCGAGCGGGGCAATTCCTCGGGTTGGATTTCCTCGATGGGGAACCTGGCCCGATCTTCCGGCGACAGATTGATCCCGAGTGAAGGCACCTCGGCCCGGATGTCTTCGGGCTGAATGTCCAGCACTTCGCTGGGGATGGTCGAGGCGATCTCCCCCATGAGCTCCGGACTCTCGCCGGGACGGCCCCGCGTGCCGCTCGATGATGGGCTCTCGGCTTCGACAGCGGTTTGATTCGGCCGGCTCGGCGGTTCCGGAGTCCCTTCTTCGAGTTCCGCCCCCAATCCCACGAACGGGACGGTCACCGCCTGGACGCACTTGGGGCAGGCGATCGCCCTGCCGACCCGGCCGACGGGGGCGCTCAGCAGCCGATTGCAGTGGGTACAACGGAATTTCACGCGTTGGGCAACCATCGCCTTCGGCCCTAATCTCGGGTGTTCTTATTTGGATTCACGTTGAAGAGGTCGATGATCCCATGAAACCGTTCGCCCGGTCCAGTGACTTCGAGCGTGCGCCCGATTGACGCCGCCCACCGGGGCGAGGTCGGCGCGATGGTTCTCGGTTACTCGGGGTTCTTGCCCTTCTTCCCCTCCCCCTGTTCGATCGGAAATCGGGAGTCGTGGCCCGGCCGGAGTGCGGCGGCGGCGGTGGCGAAGCGGAGCCGATCCTTCTCCTGGCTGCTGATTCTCGCGAGCTGGGAGTTGATCCAGAAATCATCGGGTCGCAACCGCCAGGCCCGCTTGAGGATCGCCTCGGCGAGCGTCTTATCTTCCTGGCCGATGAGGACCTGCGCCAGCAGGAGGAGGCTCCGAGCGGGCTGTTTCTCCAGCTCCGCGTCGTTACGGGCGAGGTTCCGCGCGGCGTCGAGATCATCGATGCCGGCGAGGGTTCGAACCCTGTTCCGCCAGGGATCGGGGTCGATCGCCGAGGCGGCGGCCACCAGGCGTCGCCAGGAATCGTTCAGGGGCCTGCCGGTCTTCGGATCCTTGAGGGCGTCGAATCGGATCTGGGCCCAATCGTCGAGGAAGAACGCGAGCTCCAGCGGATCGCTCCGCTCTTTGAGGAGTTCACCGGCCCGCGTCGGGTCGAGTCGATCGGGATCGATGCCGAACTCGCGGAAGGCGGTCGCGAAATCGGCGTCGGTCCGCTTCAGGTCCCAGCCTTCCGCCCGCTCGAACTCCTGATCGCGGATCCGGTTGAGGCGTTTGACGAACTCGCGGTCCCGGTCAAGCTCGTCGGCCCGCCTCGCGGCTTCGGCCTGCTCGCGGGCCACCAGGTTGACGAGATCGTCGACGCGAGCGGACAGGGGCGGGTCGGGCTCCCCCTGATCCAGGAGCAGCCGGGCCTGTCTCGCCGAGTCGACGGCCTGATGCCATTTCGAGAGATCGCCGACCGGCGCCGCCTTCGCGAGCCCCAGATGTTGATGGGCCTCCCCCATGGCGACGGAGACGGCGCGTTCGGTCGCCTCAAGCCGAGCGGCGCGGAGATGAGTCCGGGAGATCCACCCCCCCGCGACCAGGAGGACCAGGCCGAACAAGGAGGCCGCCAGGGCCACCGTCAACTGGCGACGATGGCGTTCCAGCCTCGCCCGCTTCAACGCCTCCTCGGCGCGGGCGGTCTCCTCGGCGCGGGCGATCTCGGCCTTCTGCAATCGCTCCTGCACCCCCGCCCGATAGGCGGTGACCCGCGCGGCCACCTCCCCGGCGTCGGCCGGGCGGTCTTCCGGATCGGGTGCCAAACAATATTTGCAGAGACTGACGAGCTCGGGATCAACCGAACTTACCGGATGTGCGGCACCGTTCGTGTCCAGGAGCGCGGCCAGCCGGGCGAACGCATCGGCCAGGTCGCCGCGAGCCGCCTTCGCCTGGATCGAAAACGGGGATGCCCCCGTATAGGCCGCCTCCCCGGTCAGGATCTGGCAGAGGATCGAGCCGAGGGCGAAGACGTCGCAACGCTGATCCAGATCCTCGATCTCCCCCCTCGCCTGCTCCGGGGACATGTACGCGGGAGTCCCGATCACGCTGCCGGCCTGCGAGAGGTCGTTGGCCTCGCGAACGCGGGAGATCTGGATCACCGTCTCGGAGTCGGGATCGGCCTGCGATTCGACCTCCGGGGAGGCTCCCTCGCGCTTCATCACCTTGGCCAATCCCCAGTCCATCACCTGGACCTCGCCGAAGCTGCCGACCATGACGTTCGACGGCTTCAGGTCGCGGTGGATGACCCCTCGCGAGTGGGCATACGCGACGGTCTGACAGACCGATTCGAAGATCGCCAGGAAGCGCGCGAGGTCGGTCCCGCGATTTCGTTCGCCCAGCAAATGCGAGAGGGTTTGTCCCTTCAGGAGCTTCATGGAAAAGAAAGGGCGGCCGTTCGGAAAGGTCCCCAGCTCGTAGACGGGGACGATCCCCGGATGTTGCAACTGGCCGCCGATCTGGGCCTCTTCGACGAACCGGCAAATCAGGTCGGATCGCTCGTGATGCTTGCCGAGCAGGACCTTGACGGCGACATCGCGGCCGAGGTCGGGATCGCGGCCCTTGAGGATGGCCCCCATCCCTCCTTGCGCGATCTGCCCGAAGAACTGGAGGCGGGTGGACCGGCCGGGGGCATCCGGCATCTCCGGGGAGAAGGGGCGAACGGGAGGCTCGGCCGCCGTCTCCTCGTCGTTCGCTTGCAGGACGATCTGCGGCACGGCC
>CALKTZ010001110.1 GCA_937997355.1 uncultured Planctomycetales bacterium
CGATCGGCATAGGCCCGGCAGGCTTTCAGCAGGTCCTCGGAGCGGAAATCGGGCAAGAGCGTCGGAGTCACGTAAAGCTCGGAATACGAGATCTGCCAGAGCAGGAAGTTGCTCACACGCATCTCCCCGGAGGTGCGGATCAGGAGGTCGGGATCGCGCATCCCCGAAGTGTACAGGTACGACGAAACCACCGACTCGTCGATCTCCTCGGCGGCGATGCGGCCGTCTCGAACCCCTTCGGCGATCGCGCGGATCGCGTCCACGAGCTCGGTCCGCCCGCCGTAGTTGACCGCCAGGCAGAGGACCATGCCGGTGTTCCCGGCCGTCATCGCGGCGGTGGCCTGGAACTCGCGCATCACGTCGTCCGGCAGTCCCTCCGGACGCCCGATCATCCGAAGCTGGATGTTCTGCTCCATCAGCTCGCGGCGCTCGACGATCAGGAAATGGCGCAGCAGCCGCATCAGGAACGTAAGCTCGCGGGGCGGGCGCTTCCAGTTCTCGACGGAGAGGCAGTAGAGGGTCAGTTGATCGAGCCCGAGGGCGCAGGCCTCCTGCACGACCGAGCGCACGCTCTGGATGCCGCGACGATGCCCCAGGATGCGGGGCAGCCCTCGCCGCTGCGCCCATCGGCCGTTGCCGTCCATGATGACCGCCACATGCCGAGGCAGTTGTTCCGGGCTCAGTCCGACCTCGGCGATCCGTGCCAATCCTTCATCGGAAATCGTCATGAGGATCCGCTGGGTCAGGGAGATGGAACGAGGATGGTTTGACGCCGATCGGGGCCGACCGAGACGATCGAGACCGGGACGCCGATCCGGGCGCCGATGAAACGGACATAGTCCCGCGCGGCCTTCGGCAGATCGCCCCATTCCCGGACGCCGGTCAGGTCTTCGGTCCAGCCCGGGAGACTCTCATAGATCGGCACGCATTCCGAGAAGTCGATGAGAGAGCTCGGCAGGTTCTCGACGCGGGTCCCCTTGCGGTCGTAGGCGACGGCGATCTTCAATTCGTCGATCCCGGTGAGGACGTCGAGCAGCATGACGGCGATCTCGGTCGCGCCGCTGATCCTGGCCCCGTGCCGGGTCGCGACCGCGTCGAACCAGCCGCAACGCCGAGGACGCCCCGTGACGGTGCCGTATTCCTTGCCCGCCCGGCGGATTCGCTCCCCGGTCTCGTTTTCCTGCTCGGTCGGGAAC
Organism: uncultured Planctomycetales bacterium; assembly: GCA_937997355.1. Classification (GTDB taxonomy): domain Bacteria; phylum Planctomycetota; class Planctomycetia; order Isosphaerales; family Isosphaeraceae; genus CALKTZ01. Next base: position 1,197 of record CALKTZ010001110.1, read on the forward strand.
GGCCCGCCGCCGACCCGCGTGGTGTATGCCTTCACGATCCCGATCCAGCGGTCGATATGACGCGTCGGCATCCCCGACCCCGCGGCGATCCCCGCGGCGCTGCTGTTGGAGCTGGTGACGTACGGGAAGCTCCCGTGGTCGATGTCCAGGAGCGTCCCCTGGGCCCCTTCGAAGAGGAGCCGTCGCCCATTGGCCTGGGCCTCGTGCAGCCAGACGGTCGTGTCGCGGACGAACGGGCGCAGCTTCTCGGCGTAGTCGAGGTATTCGTCGGCGATCTGATCGGCGTCGAACGGCTCGAAGTTCGGCAGCATGGCCGAGAGGAGCCGGTTCTTGTAGGCGACGATCCGCGTCAGATGCTCGCGGAACTGCCTCGGGTGGAACAGGTCGCCGAGCCGGACGCCGTGGACCCGGCCGAACTTGTCTCGATAGCAGGGGCCGATGCCGCGACGGGTGGTCCCCAGATGCTCGGCGGCGGAATCCGACTCCTCGGTCAGCCGCTCCTCGGCGATGTGGTAGGGGAGGATCACATGCGACCGGTCGCTGATGTGGAGCCGACTGCCGAAATTGACCCCCTGATCGCTCAGGACCCCCATCTCCTTGAGCAGGGCGGGGGGGTGGATCACCAGGCCGTTGCCGATCACGCAATCGACCTCCGGCCTCAAGATGCCGGTCGGGATCAGCGACAGCTTGTAGGTAACGCCGTCATGGACGACCGTGTGCCCCGCGTTCGCGCCGCCTTGATAACGCACGACCACGTCGTACTGCTCGCAAAGCAGATCGACGATCTTTCCCTTCGCCTCATCTCCCCACTGGAGACCCACAACACAAGTCGAACCCACGATGCGACAACTCCGATCCGATGTGGCGACACTGACAGTCGCGGGGCGCGGTTAAAGTTTCACGGTAACGAAGCCGGACTCCCTCGTCAACCGGTCGGAACGAGTCGTCCGAGGCGTGCGACTCGCCGGATTCCGGGCCGGGCCGGCGAGGCAACCTCCGTCACCCCATCAACTTCCGAAACTCTTCGAAGAGATACTGGCTGTCGTGGGGTCCGGCCGCCGCCTCGGGATGGTACTGGACGCTGAAGATCGGCAGCCGCTTGTGGCGCAATCCCTCCAGCGTCTGATCGTTCAGGTTCACGTGGCTGGCCTCGACGTCGGGGGGGAGCGTCGAGGGATCGACCGCGAAGCCGTGGTTCTGGGTGGTGATCTCCACCTTGCCGGTCGCCTCGTTCCGGACCGGATGATTGGCCCCGCGATGCCCGAACTTGAGCTTGAAGGTATCCGCCCCGAACGCCTGCCCCAGGAGCTGATGCCCCAGGCAGATCCCGAAGATGGGGATGCCGCGAGACTCCGCCGCCGACCGGAAAAGGGCCTTGAGCGTCGAGGTCGCCTCGTTCAGCGGGCGGGGGTCGCCGGGTCCATTGGAGATGAAGATCCCGTCGGGTTCCAGCTCCAGGATCTGCTCGGCATTCAACGAACCGGGGGCCACGGTCACCTTGCACCCCAGGTTGACGAGGTGCCGCTTGATGTTCCACTTCATGCCGAAGTCGAGCGCCACCACATGGCGGTGGCCTCCTTCGGCAGTCGAGCGATTCCCCCCGTTCTCGGGTCCAAACTCGAAGTTCTGGTCCAGGCCGGGCTCCCAGCGCGCCGGCTCCCTGGGCATCACCTCGCGGGTGAGGTCGAGCCCGACAAGCCCCGGGCTCGCCTTGGCCTTGGCGATCAGGCTCGCGTCGTCGAGGTCGGCCGTCGACAGGATCCCCTTGAGCGAGCCCCGTTCCCGGGTGAGCCGGACCAGGGCGCGGGTGTCGATCCCGGCGATTCCGATGATCCCGTTTTTGGCCAGATACTCGTCGAGCGACGTCACCGCCCGATAATTGCTGACCCGGTCGCTCAGCTCCCGGATCACGAAGCCACGCACCCAGGGTCGGTGGCTCTCGGAATCGTCGATGTTGATCCCGTAGTTGCCGATCTGCGGGTAGGTCATGGCGACGATCTGGCCGTGATAGGAGGGATCGGTGAGGATCTCCTGGTATCCGGTCATGCTGGTGTTGAAGACAACTTCGCCGTCGATTTCGCCCCGGCTGCCAAACGCCTCACCTTTGAATACGGTGCCATCTTCCAGTGCGAGCTTCGCAATATCCATTCGGCCGGAAACCTCAGTTTAAACGAGAATTCAAGGACATCCAGTTTAGAATCACATGCGACGTTCGTCGAGGTCACACCCTCGGCAGATCCCCCGGAACCGCCCCCGTCGGGGATGATCCAGCAGCAGAACCGCCACGATCCACACGATCAGCAGCACGACGCCGAGCAGGAAAGCCAGGGTCGCGGCCTGGGCGCGATGGCCGGGCGAGCCCGCAATCAGCCGAACGATCCCCGGCGTGATCGTCCGCCCCTCGGCGGTCGGGCTCAAAAGGATGGCCGGGGAGAGGCTCGTCGCGGCCACCACCGCCACCAACCCTCCTCGAACCACCCAGCGAATTCGACCGAGCCCGGCTTCCGCCCGTCGAGCCCCCCCGGGGACGCGGACCCCCGCCAGGCGGGCGGCATCCGCTCGGTCTCGGTTCAATACCCGCTCCCCGCGGGTGAGGACGACCCGGGGCCAGGTGAGTCTCGCGAAATCGAGGCAGACCGCATAAAGAAGCAGGCAGAGCGGAAAACCGGCCGGGTCCATCATGGCGGCGAGCCGGCTCAGACATCCCGCGAGCCCCGAAGACGGCGAAACTCCTTGCAGGCCCCGCGCGGCAAGCTCCAGGAACCTCGGCAGGGCCAGCGCGGCCACCCCGAGGAGCAGCGGCGGCATCAGTCGCAACCTCCCCAGCAATGAGGCCAGGGCTTTCGACCCCCGCCCCGGACGACTCGGCTTGAGGCCGTCCAGAATCAGCAAGGCCACCGCTCCGGCCAGTCCGACGATCAAGGAATTGGTGAGGAGCCGGATCGTCCCGGGCTCTCGAAGCTCAGAGCCAACTCGCGACGCGAGGTTCGCCCCCGCCGCGAAGACCGTCCCGTGAACCGTCTCATCCCGAAGGGCCAGGCGGGCCAAACCCGCGATCGGCAGCCAGGTGACGAGCCACCACGCGACGAGCACGGTCGTCACGGCGATCTCGGTCGGCCAGGAGCGTTGCAACGTCCAGGAAGGACTCGACCCCTCGACGCCCCGGAGCGCCGTCCCTCGGATCCGACGCCCACCCACCCACAGCCGAGTGAAGAGTGCGCCGGCCGCGATGCACGCGAGCGTGAGGAGCGTGAGCGATGCGAGCCGAGGGAACGGATCCGACCCTCCCGCCAGGTTGACCACCTGAAACCCGATCGACCTTCGGAGGTCGAAAACCAGGGGGATGCCGCACTCCACCAGGTTGAGGGTGAAGATGAATTTGACCCCACGCGCCACGTTGGGGCGGACGAACGGCCAGACCAGCCCCTTCCAGATGGCCCGATCCGAGAGTCCCGCGAGCCGGGCCGTGTCGTACCAGGCCCGGTCGAACCGGTCGAGCGCGTTCTGGAGTTGATAGACCACGACGCCGATTCCCTGGACGACTCCGATCAAGGTCCAGCCGAGCCAGCCCCGGGCTTCCGGCCAGGTCCACTCGAAGAATCGGAACTGGGACGTCCGGGAGCCGACGGCCTGAAAACCCCGCTCCAGGCCGCCTTCCCACTCCGGCCACCCTTCCAGCCCGAGCGCCAGGAAGGCCGGCGGCATCACGATCGGCGCCAGGAACAGAATCCGCCCGAGCCGCCGCCCCGCGAGTCGCGAGCGACTGAGCAACCGCCCAAGCGGCACGCCGAAAATCCGAGCCCCCAGCGCGGCCACGACCGCGACCGCCAGGCTGTGCCCCAGGCAGGTTCTCGTGAAGGGGTCGAGCAGGGTGAGGACCACGGGGAAGAATGAGAAACGAGCCTCGCCATCCGGGCCGAGGTCGAACAGCGCGGCCGGCACGAGCGCCAGCAAGGTGGCGAGGAAGGCCACGCCGATCGTCGCCTGGAGGATTCCACGGGTCCGAGCCAGACCAAACATCCCGACTTTCCCAATCCGCGAGTATGATACGAGGTGATTCCGACGACCGAGCATAACAGAAACCGCGAGGAGAACCGCGATGCAGGCGTATCAAATCCAGCAGTTCGGCGGCCCGGATGGGCTCAAGCGGGTCGATTTGCCGAGCCCCTCACCCCGGCATGGCGAGGTCGTGATCCGAATCCGGGCCGTCTCGCTCAACTACCGCGACCTCCTGGTTTCGAAGGGCCTCTACAACCCCAAGATGAAGCTGCCGCGAATTCCGGTGTCGGACGGGGCCGGGGAAGTCCTCTCGGTCGGCCCCGGGGCCTCGCGGTTCAAGCCCGGAGATCGCGTGACCGCCAATTTCATGTCGGGCTGGATCGATGGCGGGCTCACCGACGCCAAGGCCCGAACCGCGCTCGGTGGGGATGCCGAAGGGGTGCTCGCGGAGGAGGTCGCCATCCCGGAAGAGGCCCTCGCCCGAGTTCCCGAACGCCTGAGCTTCGAGGAGGCGAGCACCCTGCCGTGCGCGGCGGTCACCGCCTGGAATGCCCTGATCGAGCACGGACGGATCAAGCCCGGCGACACCATTCTGACACAAGGAACCGGGGGCGTTTCCCTCTTCGCCATCCAGATCGCCAGGATGGCGGGGGCTCGCATCATCGTGACCTCCAGCAGCGACGAGAAGCTGGCCCGGGCGCTGGCCCTGGGGGCGGATGAAGGGATCAACTACAAGACGAACCCCAACTGGGAGGAGCGAGTCCGCGAGTTGACCGGCAAGGTGGGAGTCGATCATGTGGTCGAGCTTGGCGGCGCGGG
>CALKTZ010001111.1 GCA_937997355.1 uncultured Planctomycetales bacterium
ATCAGGATGGCCTTCCCCTGCGCGGCCAGCTCGCCGATCAGGCGGTAGATCTCCGACTTCGAGCCCACATCGATGCCCCGCGTCGGCTCGTCGAGGAGGAGGACGTCGGCATCCTGGTGGAGTAACCTGGCGATGGCGACCTTCTGCTGATTGCCCCCGGAGAGGGCGCCGATGGGCTGCGCGGGTCCCTGGGCCTTCACCTTGAGCCTGGTCATCCAGTCGACCACCTCGGCGCGTCGCTCGCGGAGCCGGAGCCAGCCCCATCGGGCATGCCGCCCCAGGGCCGAATAGGTGAGGTTGTCCTCGATCGACCGCCGCAGCGCCAGCCCCTCGGTCTTGCGATCCTCACTCACGAGCCCCATCCCCTGGCCGATCCTCGCCCGGGGGGAGGCGCCGGCCCCATCGAAATGATGGACCCGAATCCGCCCCGAGACGACCGGCTCCAGCCCGAAGATCGAGCGGAGCAGCTCGGTTCGCCCCGCGCCGACGAGCCCGGCGATCCCCACGATCTCGCCGCGTCGCAGGTTCAAGTTAGCCGGCTTCCGCGACTGACGATTCCGGAGTTCCTTCAACTCCAGGATTGCCTCCCCGGGCTGATGCGGGACGTGGGGGAAAAGCTCGTCGAGGTCGCGGCCGACCATGTGGGCGATGATCGTTTCGAGCGAGGTTTGGGCCAGCGATCCCGAGGCGACCGCCTGGCCGTCTCGGAGGACCGTGAAGGTCCGGGCGATCCTCCGCACCTCTTCCAGAAAATGGCTGATGTAGATGATCGCCAGGCCGCGATTCTTGAGCCGATCGATGAGGGCGAAGAGGCGTTCGGCGTCTCGCTCGGTGAGGGAGCTGGTCGGCTCGTCGAAGACGACCACCCTCGCCTCGGAGACGACCGCGCGGGCCACCTCGACCAGTTGCTGAGCCCCGACGCTGAGGTCGCCGACGATCGCGTTCGGATGGATGTCGGGATGTTCTAGCAGGTTCAGGGCATCGGCGACGATCCGCCGGTGTTCGCGGCGGCGGATCATGCCCGATTTGACCCGCTCCTGCCCGAGCATCACGTTGGCCTCGACCGTCAGGTGCGGGGCCAGGGCCAGCTCCTGATAGATCATCGCGACCCCTCGGGCGCGGGCCTCCCTCGGCCCGCGCGGGGCATAAGGTTCCCCGTTCAGGGTCATCGTGCCGGAGTCGGGCAGATAGGCCCCGCTGAGGATCTTCATCAACGTGCTCTTGCCCGCCCCGTTCTCGCCGATGAGGGCGTGGACTTCCCCCGGCGCGACCCCGAGGGAAACGCCCCGCAAGGCCCGGTTCGCGCCGAACGACTTGGTGACGCCGTTCATCGTCAGGAGCTGGGTCGGTTGGGTCACGTTACGGTTGTCCCGGAGACGGGGCCTGCATCAGCATGTTGGCCTGTTCGAGCGCCCGGAGCATGCCGAATGTGCTCGACTCGTTCGGGCAGAACACCCCGTCCACCTGGCCCCGGAACCGCGTGACCAGGCTCTGGGCCTTGGTTTGCGCGGTGTCCGAGGTCGGCCCGGCATACTCGGTATCCGAAAGGAAGGCGATCTTGGGGAATTTCTGCTTGATCGTATCCACGAACCCCTTCTCGCGTGCCTCGGTGCTGGCGGAGCCGACCTGGAGCCTGAGTAGGATGAGCTTCCCTTCCCCCTTGAGCAATTCCCCCATCCGCAGCGCGGCCAGCACGCCCCCATTGTAGTTGTCGGTGACCTCATAGGAGGCG
>CALKTZ010001112.1 GCA_937997355.1 uncultured Planctomycetales bacterium
CCGTTTTCGCTCCGGCCACAGACCGCTGAAAGCCGTACGCAATCCGACCGTGAACCGCGCCCTAGGAATCGGAAGGATTCATGTAACGGCGGTAGAGGTGGCCGAGGCCCAGGTCGAAAATCTCCGCCTCGACGTCTTCCGCGTTGGTCGGGTGGATCGTCTCGCGAAGCTCCTGCACGAGCAGGTCGATGAACTTGGCGCGGGCGCGTTGCAGATTCTTCCGGAACGCCTCCGGGGTGACGACCGTGCGGGTGAGCTCCCCGAGCTTCTCGGCGATCTCCTCGATCGACGCGTCGGGAAAATCCCTGCGAAGTTGCAGGACCGTGGCGTATCGGTTCTTGGGGGTGGTCGCCTGATAGGTTTCGAGCCGGGACCAGACCCGATTCAGGACGGCCTCGCGCCAGACTCGATCGAAATCCTCGTCGGGATCGGTCGAGTCGAGCAGATCGCCCGGCGGCAGCGGCTGGAGCTTGCGGGTCCGGAAATGATCGATGATGAGCCGGTGCAGCACCGTCCTGAGATAATCTCGGAACCGCCCCTTGGCGCGATCGGCCCCGGCCAGCTTCCCGGTGAGGAGCTTCGTCCAGAATTCCTGGAGCACCTCGTCCGCGAGATGCCGGTCGCGCACCTTGAGGTGGATGAAGCGGGTGACGGCGTCGTGGTAGCGACCGATCAGATCTTCCATCGCCGCCTGACTCTTGGGGCCGGGCGTGTGCGCGCTGCTGATGGTCGTCCAGCTCGTCGGGATCTCGGTCAAGCGTTCTTCTGCCATCGCCTTGAGTCGCCGTCATCACGAGAGCGGAAGGGAGGAAATGTCACCGTTTGCCTTCGGGCAACGGACTTGCCGGGGTGTCCGTTTCACGTGGAACGCCATGGCCGTCATGGGTCGGATGACTGCGACCATGGTTCAATCACAGTCGAGCCGGCGGTTCGTGTCAAGGGGTCGTCGCGGGAAACAACGATCGCCCGAAGGCAGTACGCCCGGCAGGATTCGAACCTGCGGCCGACGGTTTAGAAAACCGTTGCTCTATCCACTGAGCTACGGGCGCATCGGGATTTCTTGGCGGTCTCCGGTGGCGAGTCTCGTGATGCGCCCGGCAGGATTCGAACCTGCGGCCTGCGGTTTAGGAAACCGCCGCTCTATCCTACTGAGCTACGGGCGCGAAGAATTCAAGATTCAGAAAGAGCAATTCTCGCGGAGGCGCGTCATCCTGTCAACGAAGAAGGATGTCCGCTTCCCGGAAGCCGGAGGCCGACCCCGTGCCGATCCGCACAACCCGCCCCCCGACGCAATTTTCCGGGGAGCCGGCCAATTCATGGCCAATGGGCATGGCGACTCTAAAATACTTTGCTGTATGGTTGTAAGAACACAGGTATTCTTTCTTACAGAATAATGCATGCATTTAAATCGTCTCGCTTCCGCGACGGCACCGTATTTCCTATCGAGAAGTTGCAACGATCGGCTGATTCGCTCGCCGGGTGATCAAATCCGTAGATGGACCGCCAATAACGACCAATCTGGCTCGAACTTCGACACACGCGATGGCCAACGCTGATTCTCCACAACCCGAGCGTTCCGATCCCCGGATCGGGAGCTACCGCATCCTCCAGCCGCTGGGTTTGGGGGGGATGAGCTCCGTCTTCCGCGCGGTCCATGCGGAAACCGGGCACGAGGTGGCCCTGAAGGTCCTCCCCAGGGCGCTGGCCAAGAACCCGACCATGCTCCAGCGGTTCCTGCGAGAAGCCAAGAGCGCGGAGAGCGTGCAGCATCCGAATATCGTCTCGATCTACGATCGAGGGGTCGACCAGGGGCGGCACTACCTGGTCCTGGAGTATGTCCCCGGGGGGGACTTCCACGATTACGTCCAGAAGTCGGGGGCGTTGCCGGTCGCCGACGCGATCTCGGCCGTGAAGCAGGTCGCCCGGGGGCTCGCCTATGCGGCCGGCCGGGGGCTGATCCATCGCGACATCAAGCCGTCGAACTTGCTCCGCGCGCCGAACGGCCAGGTCAAGATCATCGACCTGGGGCTCGCGGTCCAGGCCGAGAACGAGGATGAGCGGGTGACCCGCGAAGGGACCACCGTCGGCACCGTCGACTACATGGCGCCCGAGCAGGCCCGCGACAGCCGGGCC
>CALKTZ010001113.1 GCA_937997355.1 uncultured Planctomycetales bacterium
TCCCCATCCGGGGCCGCCGGCCTCGGCGTGCCGGCCGCATTCTGGACGGCGAACCGCTGCTGCTTCTTGGTGACGGCCCCCGGGCGTCGGGGTCGGACGGGGACTCGATTCGCCAGCGCCTCCCTGGCGGGTGGGGGATTGGCCGGGGTGTCGGGCTCGCCGAACCGGCCGTAACCCGGCGGGAGGGGAGTCTGAGAATCGGGCGAGCCCGCGATCTCGGAAGCTTCGTCGTCCGTCGACGCATCCGGGCCTTGATCCGGGGCGGGATTCGTCCCCGATTCAGGCCCGGAACCCGAAGCCGGCGGCGGAGTCGGCGAAGGGGGAGGCGGGACCGGCGCAGCGGAGCCGGAGCCGAGTCCGGGCAGGCCCTTGCCCATCGGCGGCGAGGGGAGCAGGGGATTTCGGGCCACTTTCAAGGAATTCGCGGCGACTTGCGGGTTGGACCGGGCGGGGGTTTCCGCCGTCGAGGTCCCTCCCTTCGAGCCGCTCATCCAGAGCAAGCCCCCGCCGATGACGAGCACGGAAGCCGCCGCCGCGATGCCGATCGGCAGCCAGGGGGGGCCGGAAGGCCGGATCGGCGAAGGCCCGACCGGGTCGGCCAGCATGTGGCCCGGCCTGGGGATGGCGACCGTCCGCTCGACGCCCCCCGATGCGCCGGGCCTGGGGATGGCGACCGTCTTTCCTTCCCCGCTCAGGTTGATGGCGACCGTCTTCGCCGGGCCGGAATCGGTGCCGGCGAGGGGGTTCGAGATGGCGACGGTCTTCGCCACCTGGCCCCCCCCCGGGTTGATGGCGACGGTGCCGCTCGATTGCGGCCTGGCCGGGGTCGTCCTGTCTGAGCTTCGCGGCGTGTCGGAGGCTTTCGGGGTGGATCGGCCCGGGGTGGTCGAGGAGGGGGGGGCCGGCGGCGGCGCGGTCGGGAGCTTGAGCGTCTGCCGGCAGTGGGGACACGGGGCGGTCCGGCCGGCCTGGATCAGCTTGACCAGCGCGTCGACCCCCACCTTGATCGTCTGCCCGCAGTCGCTGCACCGAATCCGGACACGCGGCGAGGGGTCTCCACGCCGAAATCCGGTCGCGTCGATGATCGCCGTCGCGAACGCCGCGCAGGTCGGGAACCGCTGCGAAGGCTCCTTCTCCAGTCCCCTGAGCAACGCCTCTTCGATCCCGTTCGGGAGCCAGGGGGCCAGCTCGGAGGGGGGCGGCGGCGCGTCCTTGGATTGCATCAGCAGGACGCGGGTCGGCACGGTGTGCTCGAAGGGACGACGCCCGCAGAGCAATTCGTAGACCGTCACCGCCAGGGCGTACTGGTCGACCTGGCCGTCGAACTCGTCCCCCATGATCAGCTCGGGGGCCATGTAGTGGGGGGTCCCCAGCACCATCCCGCCGCCGGTCATCGTGGCCTTGGCGCGGTCGTCGACGGCCGCCAGCGTCTTGACGACGCCGAAATCCCCGAGGAATCCGTGGCCGTTCTCGTCGAACAGGATGTTCGCCGGCTTGACGTCGCGATGCACGTATCGCTGAGCGTGGATGTAGTCGAGCGCCCGGCCGACCGGCTCCAGCCAGTCGCACAGGCCCATCAGCCCGAGGGGCCCCCGCGTGGTGGCCAGGCGGTCTTCCAGGCTCCCCCCCGGCAGGTACTGGAGCACCGCGAACGGGACGCCGTCCCAGTCGCCGACGTCCGTCACCTTCACGATGTGCGGGTGCGAGAGCCGGACCAGCGAGCGGATCTCGGTCTGAAACCGCCGCGAGAACTCGGCGTCGGTCACCATCGAGCGGTGGGGAACCTTGATCACCACCTGCGTGTTGATGTTGTGGTCGAGGGCGCGATAGACCGACCCCATCCCCCCCTCGCCGAGCTTCTCGGCGATCTCGTAGCGCCCCCCCGACAGGAGCGTCCCGATCGGTTCGCGTGGCTCTTCCGCCATGGGGGCAGTCCTCGGAGGGGCTCGGGCGGGAGCGGCAGACATGCTCACGCCGCACGCAACTGGATCTTGTCAATCCGCAACGACGGATTATCGCCCAAGAACTCCATCCAAACAAGCGGCCTGTCGAGATCGCCGGGTGCCCGGACGTCGTCGATTTCGACCGGGAGTTCGTGCACGAATCCCTTCGGGATCTTGAGTTCGCGCAGGGTCCCCGGGATACATCCGGAACCGATCCGCCCGGCCGAAGGTGGCCCGGTTTTTCGGAGGGGGCTCGCCTCCCCATTGACGGGATGAGACGCTCAGCGTGACGCCAGGCCGGCGAAGCCCGCCGAGCGGGCGACCCAGGTGCTGATGGCCAGCCCGATCCAGAGGAGCCCGAGCGCCCAGCCGGTGACATTCGTCCAGGACCAGTTCCGCCCGGCGAGGCCGCACCGCCAGCCGGCGATGAGCACGGCCAGGATCGTGAGCCCCATCAAGCGGTCCCCGAGGGGGGAGGTCCAGCTCATCGTGCGCCACTGCCCCTGCGCGATGGCCGCGGCATTCATGACCCAGACGAGGATGCCGGCGGTCATCCAGAGGAGTTCCCCCAGCCCCCCCTTGGCGGCATCGGGCCGCGCCAGCACGAACGGCCCCACCAGCGCCAGGCAGCCCGCGAGGGTCGAGACGCTCGCCAGCAATTCATAAGGGGGCCACGAGAGCCGCCCCCGCTGCACGAGCAGCGCGATCCCGCCGCCGAGCGCGGCCAGGACCAGCATCGCGTTGAAGATGGCCCGGTCGGGCGTGGAGGACTCGGACGACTTCGAGCCGGCGCGTTTGGTGCTCATCGGGGCTTCGATCCGAGGGGATTGCCTGGACAAAGTAGGGATTCGGAAAGCCGAGGCGGAGATTGAGTTTGGAGACCCGCGCCGAACAGATCCGGAGCGGAAAAGGAGACTGGCTCGCCGGTACTCCGCGTGCCTGTCCCTGCCATACCGAGAGCCGGAGCGAAAACGGGACTGGCTCGAAGCGGAGCGCCGTGCCTGTCCCATTTTT
>CALKTZ010001114.1 GCA_937997355.1 uncultured Planctomycetales bacterium
CGGGGACCGGCTCGCAACGAGGTGCCGTCCCTGTTTTCCGCGAGCCCGAGCCTCCCTATCGGTTCCGGATCATGGGCCGTCGGTTTATCTTCAAACACCTTGAGCGATCATTCATGCCCAATCCACTGAAAACCTTGCTGATCCCTTTGGTCCTCGCGGGCCTCTCCGGCTGCGAGTGGGGCCAGTCGGGCGGCCCCCTGACGGTGACCCAGTCGCAAGACTTGCGCCTCAACGATGTCGCCGAGATCTTGCGGACCTACCAGGAGTCTTACAAGAAGCCGCCGAAGTCCTTCAGGGATTATGCCAGGATCGGCGACGCCGCCGCCCCGACGGGCATCGACTCGGTCCGCGACAAGCAGATCATCGTCCGGTGGAACGCCACCCTCCCCGACCTTGCGGTCGAGCCCACCTCGCCCCCGTCCGACGAGGTCCTCGCCTATCCCAGGGATGTCCCCGAGAAGGGGGGCTCGGTCCTCATGCTCGACCGCCGAATCCGCCAGATGACCCCCGAGGAATTCAAGGCCGCCAAGCTCGCGGGCTCGGATTGAAATTGCAATCGACTGGAATCGATCCGACGGATCGATCAGCCCTCTCGAAATCGTCGGATCGCGGCCTGATAGCGCGCCCGCAAGTCGGACATGATCGCATGCCAGCTCTGCGAGAAGGCGTATTCGCGGGCGGCCCTGCTCATCGTTCGGCGGCGCTCTTGCTGGTCGATGAGCGAGATGAGGGCGTCGGCGAACGTCCGGGGCGGTGCGTGGGGATCGATGAGGCATCCGGTCTCCCCATCCCGCACGATCTCCGCCACGCCGCCGGCCTTCAGGCAGACGGCGGGGAGCCCCGACGCCAACGCTTCAAGGACCACGTTGCCGAAGGTTTCCGTCAGGCTGGAGAAGGCGAAGAGGTCGCACGCGGCGTAGTGATCGGCCAGGGCCTCGCCGGTCTGGTAGCCCGCGAAGGTCGCGAACGAGCCGAGCCGGGCTTCGAGCTCGGCCCGGGACGGACCATCCCCCACCAGCAAGGCCCGCACGCCGGGGCGGTCGGCCGCCACCAGCTCCAGGGCATCGGCCAGGTAGTCCACGTTCTTCTCGGGGGCGATCCGGCTGACGTAGCCGATCGCGATGTCGTTCGCGTTCCATCCGAGCCGTCGCCGAACTTCCTCCCGCCCCGGCCGGTCGGGACGGAAAAATCCGCTATCCACCCCCCTCGGCCAGAGCACCAGTCGTTCGAACCCCCTGGTTTCGAGGTCGGCGATCGTCGTCCGGGATGGGACGTAGGTCTCCAGGGTCTGGTTGTGGAACCATCGCAGGTAGCGCCAGATGGTCCCCCTGGCCCAGCCGACCCGGTAATGGTCGCTGTACTGGTCGAAATTGGTGTGGAAGCTGGAGACGACCGGGATCGTGCGGCGAGCCGCATGGCGCAAGACGCTCCAGCCGAGCGTGGCCTCGGTGGCGATGTGGACGAGGTTGGGCCGGAACCGGTCGATCGCGCGATGGACCGATCCGAACGGCGGATAAGGGAGCCGGATCTCCTTGTAGAATGGCAGTGTGAGCGAGCGGACGAGGCACTCGTCGGTTTCGGTGGCGGGCTGGCCGTAGTCGGGATGGATGAGCTGGACGGAATCCCCCCGGGCGGTCATGTGCCGCACCAGCTCTCGCAAGGTGCGGGAAACGCCGTTCACCTGGGGGAAGTAGGTTTCCGTGACGAGGGTCAGTCGCATCGGGGAATCCTGATGGTTCGCCGGTTCTCGACGGCGCCGGCACTCATCGAGTCCCGAGGGGCCTTCACGATGCCCGGCCCGGCCGATCGCTGTCAAGGCGGACGTCCCGGTGGGCGTCCCGCTCGATTTCGGCGTCGAAAGCTTGCCTCCCGGGGACAGTCCCATTTTCCACGATCGGCAGAATCGCCCGGGCATCGTCACATGACGTGGAAAATCGGGACAGTCCCCTGCGGCATCGCCGAAATCGAGCGGGACGCCCTGTCCCGGCTCGGGGCTTGTCGCCCGAACATCTTCGTGGGAAACTCGGCAGATCCTGCCGGGAATCCGATGAAGAACCGATGAAACCCGGCGATCCTGCCAACCAAAGGGAGATGACCTTGAAAGAAAATCCGGTGAAACGCGCGTTGCGGGCGGGCAAGCCTCAGATCGGCACCTGGCTCTCGCTGGGGAGCATCGCCGCCTGCCGGTTCATGGCGCGGACCGGCTTCCCCTGGCTGACCGTCGACA
>CALKTZ010001115.1 GCA_937997355.1 uncultured Planctomycetales bacterium
GACCCTGGGGAACGGATCTCGGGTTGCCGCGACGACCCGCCGAACCCCGGCCCGGAGGACCGCCTCGCTGCAAGGAGGGGTCTTGCCGAAGTGGCAACACGGCTCGAGCGAGACGTAGAGCGTCGCCCCCCGAGCCTCTTCCCCGGCCCCGGCGAGCGCCATCACCTCGGCATGCGGCCCGCCAAACCGCTCGTGATGCCCCACGCTCACAAGCCGGCCATCCCGGACGATCACCGCGCCGACCATCGGGTTCGGCTCGACCTCCCCTTCTCCTCGGCGGGCCTCGGAGATGGCGAGCTTCATCCAGGCGGAATCGGTATCCTCACGTGCGGTCGTTTCATCGTCCATGGCGTCGTCGGGCAGACTCCGGGGTCGGATCAGAGGGGGACGACCGGGGCCGATCCGGCGGGAGGTCCCGGCGCCTTCTTCTCGGCCGGCCTGGGAGGCGCGGGGGACGGAGGCACGCCCGGCTGCGGCTTCCCGGTCGCGGCGGCGCCGGGCTTCGGAGGGGCCGGAATTTCGTCGTCCCGATAGACCAGTCGATAGGAAATCGTGAGACGTCGCTTCGCCTCATCCGGGGTGAAGATATCGAACGATGATCGCACGACGTTGGGCAATTGGCTCAGGAACTGGGCCAGATTCGCCTCGGAGACCGCCTTGGGAGGATGCTCCAGGAAATAGAGATTCAGGGCCAGATGGCGCTTCATCTCTTCCGAGAGTTCCTTCTTCTTGGCGATCTGATCGTGCCGGAAGAGCCGCTGGGGCCGCTTTTCAAGCTCGGCGCGCCATTCGGCCTCGTTATAGCCGGGGGGCAGCAATCCTTCCGCGGTGACATCCGACCTGGCGCCGCGCAGAGCGAGCCGGTTCCGGAGTTGCGGCAGGGGCAGTTTTTGGAGGTCGGCCCGCCCCTCCGGCCCGAGCTTCTGCCAGACCTTGGAGATGATGGCCACCTCCACCGGCGAGAACATGCTGAGATCGGCGATCTGGAGCAGGAGCAGCGGACCGGCGGCCTTCGCCTGCGTCTTCGGCTCGCCCAGGAACTTGCTGACGAGCGCCATCCGATTGTCTGGCGAGGCTTTCAGCAGCTCATCGCGCCTGGCCTGGGGCAAGCCCTCGAACCACAGATGATAGCGGCGGAGGACGCTCAAATAGTGGGCCTTCAGGCCGGGATTGTCGATCGCCGCGATCCGACGGTCAAGCTCCCTGGCGATCTCCTGGTCGGCCGGCCGCAATTTGTCGAAACGCTGCAAATTCTCCCACAATCGCTGGCGCTCGGCCCGAGGCATCGCCTGGAGGCGCGTCCATTCCGGGCTCGCCGGTGGCTCCGAGGCGGCCAATAATACCAGCAACGAGGTGAATGAAAGTCCGATAGCCTGGAGGAGTCGAGGTCTTGGGATCATGGGCTTTGAGGCGTCATCGGAGGATGCGGCGATGATTCGAATCATCGGGGATCGTTTGCGAATTCCGGTGAATCGGCGAGTTTGGAAAGAAATTCGAAGGAGCCGACCTGGAGATATTCGTCCAGGTGCTCAGCTAAACCAAGCTCTTGCGCGAGGCGGGCGGTCGGGTCGGTCACCATCCATCGCGTGACCGCGTAGCCCGTTCCCAGGCCGATCGCCGCGACGACGCTCGTCACCAGGAATCGCGTGGCGTGGGACGTCCAGATGCTGACCGCGGGATGCCACGCCGGGGCCGCGTCTTCGAGCTTCCGAATCTCGGTGACGGTCCGCTCCGAGAACTGT
The DNA here is from genome assembly GCA_937997355.1 of uncultured Planctomycetales bacterium. Lineage (GTDB taxonomy): Bacteria > Planctomycetota > Planctomycetia > Isosphaerales > Isosphaeraceae > CALKTZ01. The sequence continues at coordinate 1,743 of CALKTZ010001115.1, forward strand.
TCGGGGACCGTGACGCGGGGCAGGAAGTCGAGCAGCTCCCAGGTCTTCTGGAGCGTGTCGACTTCGTGCCGGACCGTCGGACTCTTCGTCAGCAATGCCGCGATCGCTCGCGATTCGGCTTCGTTCAGCTCACCGTCGAGGTAGGCCACCAGGTTCGACCGTTCTTCGGCCGTCAACCGTTGTTGATCAGGGCGGGGAGGCATTCACGGTTCCTCAAGTTGCAATCATCGGGCTTCCGCGCTCATCGAGAACCGATGCGGTCTTCCCAATCGGTCAACTCATCCCATCCCTGATCAACCGCATGGGAGCCGGCAGCTTACATCATGCCGCCCATGCCACCCATGCCGCCCATACCACCCATTCCCATGCCACCCATACCGCCCCCCATGGCTCCCATGCCGCCTCCCATACCGCCCATGCCACCGGTGTTGCGGCGGGCTCGGCGTTGGTAAACGTTGGCGTTCGCGGCACGGCCGTCACGCAGCCCGGCATAGTACTGAGCGGCACGGTTGTAATAGGCCGCCGGCCCGTTGCCGTCGGAGTTGGAAGGGTCTTGAATGAAGCGC
>CALKTZ010001116.1 GCA_937997355.1 uncultured Planctomycetales bacterium
ATGTCCATGACAATGACGGCCGGCGCGATCTGCACAACCCCCCGGGCGAAGGACTTGTCGACTGGCTCTCCTGGCGAACCGCGTTGGATGAAATCGCCTATCAGGGACCGATCGTTCTCGAATGTATTCGTGCCTTGCGTCAGAATCCGGGAAAGATGGATCGGCGTTTCTTCGAGATCCTGGAACTGCTGACCCGTGCGAATCCGTCAAGCTGAAAGGGTTGCCCGGATCATTCCGCCGTCTGGAGAATTTGATCGGTCAAGGATGAGTCGAGGCCCCAAGCTCGGAGGCTCCTGCTTCCGATAGCAATTCGACGGGAGGCAATTTCAAGCCGACCCCAAGACGGCCAGGAGGGCCACAAGCCGTGACGCCCAAGGTAAACCGACGGGAAGCGTTGGGAGTACTCAGCGCCGCGAGTTCGGCGGTTGCAGCAGGGATTTCCGCGCCGGCAGCCCAGGCCAAGCACGTGCAGCAAGGGCGATTCGTCCGTCATGGAGGTGTCCAGGGACGAATGACCGGTGCCCAGGCCGTGGCGGCGGCGCTCTTCTGTGAGCGGGTCCCCTGCATCTTCGGAATCCCGGGTGCGCAGAACAACGAGCTTTGGGACGCGTTCAAAGCTCACATGATCCCCTACCTCCTGGTCGCGAATGAATTCTCGGCGAGCATCATGGCGGATGCGGCTTCGAGATCGACCGGCGAGGTGGGCGTGTTCTCGGTCGTGCCAGGACCGGGACTGACGAACGCCCTGACAGGGCTCGGCGAAGCCCTCTATGACAGCATCCCGGTCGTCGCGCTGATCACGGACATCGATCGATCCCCCGGGGCGCCGGTCGGGCAGGTTCACGGCCTCGACAACTCGGCGATCATCCAACCGGTCGTGAAGTCGCTGATTCAGGTGAAACATCAGGCCGAGATCCCCGGTGCGATCTTCCAGGCATTTCGGCTGGCCCGCGCCGGCGAGCCGGGGCCGGTGGGGGTCATGATCCCTTACACGCTCTACACCGAGGTTTGGGACTACGACCAGGCCCCGCCGCCTCCTCAACCCGTACCGTTCGACGAGGCGGCCTACCTCCAGGTTCTGGGCCATTTGCGCGACTGCCGCAAGCGCGTCGGCATCTACGCGGGATTCGGCTGCGTCGACGCCGCCCAATCCCTGGTGGCCGTCGCGGAGGTCCTCCAGGCCCCGGTCGCAACCTCGGTGACCGGCAAGGGGGTTATCCCCGATTCGCATCCCCTCGCGGTTGGTTGGGGATATGGCAAACAAGGGACCAAGGCGGCCGAGACCATCTTCAAGGACGTGGACATGGTCCTCGCCGTCGGGGTGCGTTACAGCGAGGTCTCGACCGCCAATTACGCGATTCCGCAGCACGATTGCCTGATCCAAGTCGACGCGAATCCCGCAAATCTGGGCAAGAATGTGCCGACGCACATCAAGCTCTGTGCGGATTCCGGCGTCTTTCTCAACCGGCTTTTGGCCGATTCCGCCTCGATTCGCCGAGCCCCCTCCCCTGCCCTCGCGCGAAAAATCGATCGGCTACGCCAGGTCGATCGGTGCTCAGCCTCGACGGTCCGGATCGAAGGGGCCGTCGATCCGATGTACTTCCTGAGCCAGATTCGAGGTGTGCTGGGTCCCGACGAACTCATCCTCGTCGATGTGACCGCCTCGGTCCATTGGGCGTCTGAAACGGTCGAGGTCCCGGGGCCTCGGCGGTATTTCACCCCGACGAACAATCAAAGCATGGGATGGGCGATCCCCGCCGCCATCGGCGCGCAGCGCGTGCGACTCGATCGCCGCGTCGCCTGCGTGACCGGGGACGGCTGCTTCCTGATGTCGGCGCTGGAGATGTCCACCGCCGCGCGTGCCGGCCTCCCCGTCAAGTTCTTCGTCTTCGACGACGGCGCATATCACTACATGCAGATGCTGCAAGAACCGGTCTACCGGCGGACCAATGCCACCGAGATCGCCCGGATCAACTACGCCGCATTCGCGCAAGGCGTCGGATTAACCTACAACGAAATCGGCTGCAATGTGGATGTCGTTCCAGGACTTCAACGAGCTATCGCCACCCCCGGCCCTGTATTGACCCGGGTGGTCGTCAGCTATGACGGTCGGGAAATTCGATGGCTCAGCGCGCTCCGTTCCCATTATCTCAGAGCTTTGCCGAATAGTCAGAAGGTTCGCCTCGCAACCCGGGTCGGAGTGCGGACAATCTCTCGGGGTGGAAGCGACAGCGACTGAACGCCGCCACGCCCTCAAGCACTCATTTCCTCCGGGAGTTGACCTTCCTCAACTTGGCACTTGTCCGTAAGATTTCGCCCCGCCGGGGTCGAAGGTTGAAATGGAATTTGGCATTCGAACGCGGCCGGTCACGGATGGAGGGGACGTTTCTAGCATGGATGTCCGCACAAGCGTCACAACGCATGCCGTCGAAATGTTTCCGCCCCCCCCCGTCCCGCGCGGACCGAGCGTCTGGGTCGGGCACCTCGCCACCGATTATCAGCTCTTCAATCGCTTCTGGCCGGTGATTCATAACCTGGTCACCCAGGAACTTCGGGTTCGTTACCAGCGGTCCATGCTCGGCTTCTTCTGGACGATGCTGAACCCGCTGCTGATGCTCATGACGCTCTCATTCGTGTTCAGCAGCCTCCCCAGAGGAGGGACGATCACCAACTATCCCCTCTTCCTGTTCTCCGGGATGATTCCCTGGACTCTTCTCAGTAACACGCTGAGCGAATGCGCGGGCTGCATCATCGCGAACGAGGGATTGATCCGAAAAATCTACATCCCCAAGCTCGTCTTTCCGATCAGTCGGGTGCTCATCAATATCACCACCCTGGTCCTGACGCTCGGCCCCTTCTTCCTGCTCCTCGCGCCGATCGGGGCCAGGCCGGCATACTCATTTA
>CALKTZ010001117.1 GCA_937997355.1 uncultured Planctomycetales bacterium
CGATGATGCAGGAGATGGTCTCGGCGTCGGTCATGCTGCGGCGATCCCGCTGGGATTTGATGGCGTAATCCAGGGCGGCCTCCTCGTCGTCGAAATCGCGGAAGACGACATGGGCCTCGCACCCGACGGCGATTGCGAAGGACCTATTCTTCAAACGAGGCCGGGAAGGTCACACCCGCCGCGCAAACCAGGCGCGGATCATCCCCGTCTGGAGGAACTGGATCGGTGCCTCGAAGCCGCCGGCCGAGATGACCCCGCCGACTTCCTCGGGAGTCATGATGGCCACGTCGCGGGCGTAAGCCGCACGCATCTTTTCGATGGCGTCGGGCGTAAGATCCCCGGCGGCCATCACCCGGAACCAGACGTCGAGTAAAGCCTGGTTTGCCGGCGGGCTCGCGTCGGAGGACAGGTCCGCGTTCACCAGATATCCGCCGGGGCGGAGCCGATCGGCGATGCCGCGGAAGAATCCGGCCCGCATCTCGCGATCCAGGATGAACTGGGACACGAGGAGCGACGTGGCCGCGTCGAATTTCTCGCCCGGCGGGAGCGATTCGAGATAGCCTTCGTGGAACGTGCAGCGGGAGGACACCCCGCTCTCCTCGGCCTTCCGCCGGCAGACGTCGAGCATCGGAGCCGACGGCTCGACCGCGACGAATCGCCATCCGGGGAACCTCTCGGCGAGGTAGATTACCTCCGGGCCGGTCCCCGCGCCGACGCAGAGGAGCCGTGCGTCGGCCCTCAGGTCCGAGAACACGGCCCCGATCAGCAAGTGCAAGGCTTCCCGAAGAGGGGCCATCTTCGACCACTGCCGGTCGTAGCCCGATGCACTCTTGTCGAAGACGGCCCTGAGTTCTTCTCGTTCCATTGAACCTTCCCGGGGGTATGTGGTGCCGCTGTCTATCATCGTCAAATAGTCGTTCAACCGGCAATCCTCGCAGGCGCGATGAGGATTATGGATTCAAGTGCCGCACGACAATTGCTTTCTCTTCTCGCCGTCCTCGTCTACCTTCCTCAACCTCGGCGCAGGCCGGCGAACGCTACTACACGATGATCTTCGGGTCGGAGTCGAGCCCGAAGCGTCTCCGATACACACACACTTGGGCGACCTTCATCCGCGTCATCGGCGAAGGAGACGACCCGAACAGCTATCAAGTCTACATACCATCAGTTGGCTGCCGGCCTCGAGTCCCTCCGCAGCAGATCCCGAAGCGGAATTGTGCCCTCTGCCGAGGCCAGGATTGAAGCGAGTTCCGAAGGAAACACGTCACGGCTGAAGGGGCAGGATGCTACTTGGTCACGGCGATCGACTTGCGGAACATTCTGAGGCTGAAGACGAAGAACGCAAGGCCGATGGCGGAAACGGAGAGGAACTGCGGCCAGACGGTCTCCAGCCCGGCCCCTCGGAAGATGATGGCCTGCGAGAAGCTGACGAAATGTCGCGAGGGGAGGAGCAGCGTCAGCCGCTGCATCCAGGGAGGCTGGCTCTCCACCGGCGTGTTCCCCCCCGAGAGGAGTTGCAGCACGATGACGACCAGGATGATCAATAGAGCGAACTGGGCCATGGAACGCGCGATCGTTCCCAGATACAGCCCGAGCGCTGTGGCGGAAAACAAGTAGAGCACGACCCCGAGGAGGAAGAGTCCGAGCGATCCGGCGACCGGCACATCCAGGAGGCCGCGCACAACGAAGATCATCGAGATGGTGACGGCCAACAGGATGACCAGGCCATTCGCCCAAACCTTCGAGATCGCGATCTCGAAGGGGGTGAGCGGCAGCGTGAGGAGGTGCTCGATCGTGCCGTGTTCGCGTTCCCGGATCAGCGCGGCCCCGGTGAGCACCACGGTGAGCGTGGTGATCTGATTGATGAGTGCGACGATCGCCGTGAACCAGGCTGCATCGCCGTTGGGATTGAATTCCTTGCGGATGACGACGCGCAGGGGCTGCTCGGGCTTCGCATCCGTGCGGTGGATGAAGGAGGAGATGCGATCGTTGAGTATGCTCTCGATGTAGCCGGCGCCGATGCTCGCCTGCTGCATCGCCGTCGCGTCCACATTCACCTGCACCTCGGCGGGCCGGCCTCGACGGAGGTCGTGTTCGAATCGCGTCGGGATCGCGACGATGAACATGTAACGGCCACGATCCATGTCTCCCGTGGCATCCTTGGCGGCAATGAGTACAGGTTGCTGGAATTGCGGCGGCAGGAAGGCCGCGATCAACTCCTTGGAGAGTTGCGACTCGTCTTCATCGATGAACGCCAGGCTGGCATTATTGACTTCGGACTTGACGCCACGAGCCTGCGTGATGATCGATAGCGAAAAAGCATAGAGGATGAAGAGGACGAGGACCGGATCGCTCGCCAGACTGCGCAGCTCCTTCACGCCGAGCCAGAAGATGTTGGAGAACCGCCTCATACTATTTCTCCTGACGGGGGAGTCCCGCGACGCTGAGGCCGATGAGGACCGGGATGAAGGCGGCCAGGGCGAGGGCGTCCGTCAGCAGGCCGTCGGCCCCCAGGCCCTTGGTGAAGGTGCCGACGCTCGCGTGCATGTAGTACGTCGTGGGCCAGAGTGTGCCGAAGATCCGGGCCCCGCCGTCCAGCGTCGAGACCGGCTGGAGCAGCCCCGAGAACTGCGTGGTCGGCAGGATCGTGAGGATCGTCGTGATGAAGACTGCGGCCACCTGACTGGAGGTGAACGTCGCGACGAGCATCCCGAGGGCCGTGGTGGCCGTCACGTAGAGGAGGGCGCAGACAGTCAGCATCCA
>CALKTZ010001118.1 GCA_937997355.1 uncultured Planctomycetales bacterium
CCTCGGTGAAGCCGTATCCGCCGTGGATCTGCAAGGCTTCATCCGCCACGTAGAACAACGCTTCGCTGCAAACGACCTTGATGATCGAGCATTCGACCGCGAACTCTTCCATCCCGCGCAGGAAGGGGGGATCGGTCAGGTTCATCGTCTCGCCGGTGGCCATTACGGCGTCGATCAATGCAGCGGTCCGGTAGGTCGCGCTGTCGACGGCGAAGATGCGCGCGGCCATCTCGCCGAGCTTCTGCTGAATCAATCCGAACGAGGCGATCGGCCGGCCGAACTGGTGGCGTTCCTGCGCGTAACGCGTCGCGGTGCGCAGCATCTCCTCGCAGCCCCCCACCGCCCCGGCGCCGAGCCCGAACCGGCCGAAGTTGAGGATATTGAACGCGATGTACGCCCCCTTGCCGACGCCCCCCAGCACGTTCTCCACCGGGACCTGGGCATCGTCCAGGATCACCCGGCGCGTCGAGGAAGTCTTGATCCCGAGCTTGTGCTCTTCCTTGCCGAACGAGACGCCCGGGAACGTCCGCTCCACGAGGAACGCCGTCACGTGCTCGCCGTCCACCTTGGCGAAGACGGTGAAAAGGTCGGCCCATCCGGCATTGGTGATCCACATCTTGGTGCCGTTGAGCAGGTAGTGCTTGCCGTCGGCGGAGAGGGTCGCCCTGGTCTTCATGCCGAGGGCGTCCGAGCCGGAGCCGGTCTCGCTCAGGCAGTAGGCGGCCATCAATTCGCCGGTGGCCAGCTTGGCGAGATATTTTTCCTTCTGCGCGGGGGTGCCGAAATAGGTGGTCGGCATGGTGCCGATGCCCGTGTGGGCGCCGCAGGTGACGCCGAATCCGCCCAGCCGCGACAACTGCTTCGCCACGCCGGTCGCTTCGATCTTCCCGAGCCCCAGGCCGCCGAATTCCTCGGGAACTTCCAGGGCATGGATGCCGAGCTCGCCGAGCTTCTTGAAGAGCTTGACGGCCAGCCCCTCCTCCTGGTGTTCGAGCGCTTCAAGCCGGGGCAACACCTCCTTGTCCATGAACTTCTCGACCGTCTCCGCGATCTGCCGGCCCTCGCTCGACAGATCCTCGGGCGTGAAAAGCTGATCCAGGTCGGCCTCGGTCAGCAAGAAGCTTCCGCCGGTCAGATGTGCTGGCAGGGGATTCATGGTCGCGCGTTCTCGAAGAGGAAATGGGAAGGGAGGAGAAACGAGTCTTCGCTGATTTCATTTCATCAAAGGCCGAGGCGTTCCGCCAGGACTTCCGCGACGTCGAGGACCCGGGCCTTGCCGTCGTTGGCGGCGACGCCGTCGGTGATCATCGTCAGGCAGAACGGGCAGCCCACGGCGATCGTTCGCGCCCCGGTGGCGAGAGCCTCGGCGGCCCGGACGGTCGACACCCGCTGATTGGGGGGCTCCTCCATCCACATCCGGCCACCCCCCGCCCCGCAGCAGGAGGTCTTCTCCCGGCATCGCGGCATCTCCCGCAACGCACCGCCGGAGGTTGCCGACGCCGATGATCCGAGCGCCCGGCCCAGCACTTCCCGGGGCTCGTCCGTGATGCCGTTGACCCTCGCCAGGTAGCACGGGTCGTGATAGGTCAGGCCATCCTGAAACAACGCGGAGGCGTCGCCGGGGACCTTGAGGCGCCCTTCGCGGAGCAGGGCGGCGAGGAACTGCGAGTGGTGCAGCACCTCATAGTGACCGCCGAACTGGGGGTAATCCTTGAGCAAGACGTTCACGCAGTGGGGGCAGTGGGCCACGATGCGCCGGACCTTGTACTTCGCCAGGGTGGCGATGTTGACCTCGGCCAGTTCCTGGAACAGGAACTCGTCGCCGAGCCGACGCGCGGAATCGCCGGTGCATTTCTCCTCGGTGCCCAGGATGGCGAAGTTCACCCCGGCGGCGTTGAGCAGCTTCACCACGGCCCGCGAAACCCGCTGGGCGCGGCGATCGTACGAGCCCGCGCAGCCGATCCAGTAGAGGACCTCGAAGCCGGGATTCTGCTTCACGGTCGGCGCCGACGGTTTCGGTGTCTCGGGAGAATCTTCGACCATCGTAAGACATTCCGTTCGACGATCCGTCCACTCACGGATCGGGGATAAGAGGATCAATTACCGCATCTCTTCAACAGCCCGGTCCATCGCCAGACGGAGCAACTTGATGAACGAGGGTCCCAACGGGTTTCGTAGAATCCGTGCCGGATTGAAGCTCCAGTCGAGCGGAGAGTGGAGCTTCGAAACCGCATCCTCCCAGGGATATTCACAATTGTCGGGTCTCTGGCCATTGCGATCCACGGACGGATTCATCAGCTCGATCTCGGGCGAAAGGCGACGGGCAAAATGATACAGATCGTCCCTAGCTCGCAGGTCCCATCCCATGAATTCCAGTTGTGCGCGGATGATGAGGGGCAACGGTTTGGCAATATATCCATGACTGGTCTGGACGTTGGACGGGAGCGTGCCCTGATGGATCAGCCTCGCCTTGCAGAGTTTCTCGCATGCCATCTGGAGGAACATCATCCGATGGCAGAGTTGGACATCCCTGTCTTCTTCGAGTGCCTGCCACATGAGGAAGTCCGCCTGGGCTTGACGGGCGTAACCCCTCGCCCATTCGGACGGGCTCGCCATCACCTGTCCTCTCCGGTTTCGGCCGGTCTTGGCAATTCCTCGCCCAGTTGCCATCCTCTCGGCAGTTTCAACTCCTGGGCCTGAATCCGCGCGAACTCCGCCGGCGTCACCTCGACGATGATGGAGGAGTAAGGGATTCCGCTGGCAGGAGCGGGACCGAAGCTCACAGGCAGGATGTCGGAAGGGATGGAGTTGGTATTCACCTCCAGCAACTTGATCGGCTCGACGGGCCTCGATTCCGCCTCGCCGACCCCGGTGAGGCGGATGACTTTCTGCAATCCCGCGTCTGCCCGGAAATGCATCCTCGCCATTTTCCTGGCCACGGTGGCCTTGTCGTCGGCCAAGGCACAATCCTGCGCGAAGACATTCCAATCGAGACTCCCACACCTCGGGCATGGCTGTCCGCTCTCCTCCGATGTCAGCCACCTGCCACATTGCTTGCATTGAGTGTGAGGCATGTCTTACCTCTCCTTCATCTCCTTCATCGCGAATTGGCCTCCATTCCTCATTGTACGTCAGACTTCCAGACGCGAACAATCTTCCCAGGGACTTCGCCTCCTCGACGAAAGTGTCATTCCGAGATACGATCCGGTACCCAATTCGCCCGCTCGTTGGCCGGGAGGCCCCAGGGGTTGGCGCTCGATTGCATCCGTCGGAGCGCGGTGGCCGCCGTGCCGCTGAGCCCCCCTTCGCCGGTCAGGTGGCGTCGCAGGTCGAGGATGAGCGTCAATTGATCGATCCGCACCGGGCAGATGAACACGCAGGCGCTGCACGCCGTGCACGACCAGAGCGTTTCCGGCAGAACCACCTCATGCGGATCGAGGGGTGTCTCGGCGTCCGCAACGTCCAGGCGTTCCATCACCCCCTTCAGGTCCTGCACCACCTTCTTGGGGGAGAGAGGCTTGCCGGTGGCGAATGCCGGGCAAACCTCCTCGCAACGCCCGCATTCCATGCAGGCGTCGAGGCTCAGCAGTTGCTGCGTGGTGAAGTGGCGGATGTCGCTCACGCCGATCCGGCCGTCGCGCTCGGCCTCTTCGAGCGTGACCGGCTTCATCACGCCGAGCACGCCCTTCGCGACGAACAGGTTCAGCGGCCCGGTGATCATGTGCAAGAGTCGGATGTACGGGATCGCCGCGATGAACCCGAACACCAGCAGGGCGTGCAGCCACCAGACGGCGCGGTGCGCACCCCGCGATTGTTCCTCGCTCCAACCCGCGAACGCCGACGAGAGCCAGTAGCCGACCGGCGAGCAGCGGGCGCCGATCCCCACCGGATGCTGCCAGGCGATGCGAAGCGCCTCGACGAAATAGCCCGTCACGCCGATGGCCAGGAAGAGCCCCAGCACGACCCAGTCGGAAGGGCGATGCCCGACGCTCGGCGGCTTCCGGAGGCGGCGGAACGCGAACAGCACGGTCCCCACCAGGAAGGCGATGCCGAAGAGGTCGAGGGTGAATTCGTAGATGACGTAATAGGTGCCGTGATGGAAGCTGAGGTGCCGCGAGATCATCGCCGCGAGGTGGTCGATCTCCAGCAGGACCGTCCCCAGGAACAGCATCATGAATCCGGCGAACATCAGCCCATGAGCCCGGCTGGCGAGCCCTCGCCCCATCACCCGCCTCTGCCCGAGGCCGTCCACGAGCAGCCGGCGCAAGCCGGGGGCCAGCTTGCTCGGGATCTGCCGG
>CALKTZ010001119.1 GCA_937997355.1 uncultured Planctomycetales bacterium
GGTCGTCTCGTCTCGCGAAGGATCTATTCGGTTACTCTGGGATGAGATCGCGGTGAGCCCCGCGGATGGGACCGGATACTTCGGGCCGATCAAGATGGCGGACGGCGAGGCGAGTTACTTCGTGATCCTCGCCGATCGTACCGGGACTTCGCTCCTCTCGACGGCATCTCGCGCCTTGGCGAAGGCCGATGGCGCCACGCTCTCGCCGGAATCCTTGAGGGAGCGTATCTCCGCCGCCCTCGAAGAGTCCGGGCACTCCTGGTATGCCGTCCAGAGGATCCAGGTCCGTCCCGAGCAGATCAAGGCGCCGAGCCCGAGATCCGTCCCGTAGTCCATCATGTTCAGCCGCGGTTCATTCGAGGCAGGAGTCGAGGATGGTGTCGAAGTCCATGGGCCGTTCATGCCTTGCGCTCCTGCTGTTACTTCTCCTGTTCACGCCAATTCGGTCCGTGCGGGCACAGGCACCTGATTCGCCACCGCGTGCCGCCGGCATCGACGCGATCTTGGTTGCGGATACGCGCACGGGGCCCGAAGGTACCGTCCCGAACCTTCATCTCCTTGAATCCCTCTTCCTCAATGCGCAGAAACTGGGTTACGACGTCTCGATCACCATGCTCGAGGACGACAGGGCAACCCCGGGCGGAATGATCTCGGCGATCCGCAGGCTCGACCCGCGGAGGATGAGGGAACGTACACTTTTTTTCTACTATGCCGGGCACGGCGGGACCGATCCCGGGTCGGGCCATTTCCTGAGGACGCCCTGGGGAGACCTCTCTCGCTCCGTACTGCTCGCCGAGATTCGGGCGAGATCGGCGAGACTCTCGCTCATCTTCACCGACTGCTGCAGCACCCGCACCAAGAGCAAGGTGGCGTTGCCGGGGTTCCCCGTCCCGCCCGAGCGACGCGCGTTCGAGAATCTCTTCTTCCAGCACGTGGGCGTTGTCGACATGAACGCCTCGAGTTGCCATCCGGAGAAGGGGATTTATCAGGCAGCGTTCTACTCGCCCTTCGGCGGGATCTTCACCGGTTCTTTCATTTCCATGTTCAATCCGGCACAGGGCCGACCTCGGGAGGCGGCTCCCGTCGCACCCGGGGAGCCTAACGAGGAGGGCCACTGGCGGCGGTTCGGCACTGATCGGTCTATTCTTCATGACCGGAACAAGGACGGGTTCCTCGACTGGTCCGAGGCGAGGGAGTATCTCGACTCGGCTGTGTCCTCGGGGTTCTATGACTTGCGTGCCGACGCGAGTTCCGAGAGGACGCTCCAGATAGTGAACCCGGCCGATCTCAGGTTGCTCGAGTCGCAGGTGAGCCAGGATCCGCAGGTCTTCGGGCCCCTCGCGGTCCGCTCCGATCGGGATGTGGTGGAGGTGTCTGCTTTTCGCCCCGGTCATGCATCGAGACGGCCACGTTTCGGCGCAACCTTCACGGAGCGCTACGAGCGGGGCGGGGCGTATCTCGAGATTACGAACGTCGAGGCGCGGTCACCCGCGACCAAAGTGTCCGTCTGGAACGGTGCTCGGAAATCCAAGTCGCCGACCACGATGGTTGTCGGCGACACCGTCCTCTGGGCGAACGGCGTGCGGATTCGGAGCATCCGTGACTTGCTGAAGGTCTTGGACACCGTGCCGGAAGGCGGGGAATTCAACATCATCGGCTACGACGCCAGCACCGGGCGCCGGTCGAAATACGAGGCAACAGCGTTGCTCGATAGCTACGCGGAATGATCGACTCCGGGAATTTGGAATCATGCAGGAACTCCCTCCAAAGGCCAGTACCTCCGGCACGAAAGGCCCCATCAAGCTGGGCGACGGCGAGAAATTTTGCCTTGCGGTGATCACTTTCGCCGCGCTCTGTGCGTGCGTCGAGAGCCACGCCGCGCAACCCGGCCCGCCGAAGACCGACGGCATCCTGGCGATCGTCGTGGCCGACACGAAGAAGGGACCCGCCGGGACTTTGATAAGCCATGGCGCAATCAATGCGACCCTCAGCTCGTTCCGGGACATGGGAATACCCGTCGAGGTCACTTCGATCATGGATGACGCTGTCTCCCCTTCCGCCATCATTGCCGAAGTCCGCCGTCTGGATGCGGCCAAATTGAAGAATCGGACGCTCTTCTTCTACTACGCGGGACACGGTGCGACCGATGTGCGGGGTGGAACGGGCCACCTCCTCAGGACACCGCGTGGCGATCTTTCCCGCGCGGTGCTCGTCGCCGAGATTCGCGCGAAGTCACCGGCCCTTGCAATCATCGCGACCGATAGCTGCAGTCTCGAAGCGCGTTTGAAGGGCCCGGCCGTCCCCGTACCCATCCCGCCCGAGCAGAGGGTCGTCGAGAATCTCTTCCTCCAGCACCGGGGCGTCGTCGACCTGAATGGATCGACCTATGATGCCGGTCGCGGCTTCGGCCAGGCGGCCTTCTATCACCCGGGGATCGGCGGGCTCTTCACGCGTGCGTTCAGTCTGATGTTCGCGCCCACGATCTCGATGGAGACCGTTCCGTTCAAGACCATGCCGGGCGAGGTCTGGAAGTTCGACACCGACGGAGACAATTTTATCGATTGGTCGGAGGCGATGGACTTCCTGAGCTCCGAAACCACGCGCTGGTTCGAGATATTCCGTTCCGAGGTAACCCAAGGTTTCCTTCGACTCGAAGCGGCGCCGGCCGACGTGGAACGACTCCTGTCTCAGGTGGGCCAAGACCCGCAATATTTCGGCGTCCTCGCCCATCGGTCGGACCGTGCGCAGGCGAAGCCGACGGGCGCCGAACCGACGAAAGAAGCACGGAAGATCAGGCTGGGTGCGTATCTTGAAGACAGATCCAACTGGAGCGGTGGGTACGTAGTCATCACCAAAGTCGACCCGCGCTCGCCCGCGAGCAAGGCCACCGAATGGAAGTATAGCCAAAGGGTCAGAGGGCCGGTTCCTCTGACAGTTGGTGTAATCGTCACTCGCGTCAATGATCGTCGCGTCAGGAGTCGGGATGAATTTTTCCGCATCCTCGATGGATTGCCGGAAAGGGGTGAGCTGAGTATCTCGGGATTCCGCGACGAACGAGGGCGGCGTTTCACCTACACGGCGACGGTTGCGCTCGACCAATTTGAGTAACCGTCGGCACACATAGTCTGAAATGCCGAAGTTTGTGGGAGCTCGAGTTCAGGGGAGAATTCCAGTGCAGGTGTGTGGCACTGAAGACGTCAGTGCATCTTCCAGGCAGGAAATAGAGGCCGCATGCCGCGGCCGGCATACGCCTCGACTATCATTTCACATCGAGTAACCCTGCGGATGCGAAGCTGAACGAGCGATTGCGGTTCAGTATCAGATGGTCAACGAAGCGGAGCCCCAGGAGCTTCGCACCCTCGGCGAGTCGCTTGGTGAGGGTGATGTCCTGCACCGATGGTTCAACGTTACCCGAAGGGTGATTGTGGGCCACGATGATTGCGGCACTCGCCGTCTGGAGTGCCACGCCGAAGACGAGCCTCGGGTCGACGAGCGAGGCGTCGAGAGAGCCCGTGTGGAGTTTCACCCATCCGAGTACGGTGAGCGAGGTGTCGAGGCAGAGCAGGACGAATTCCTCCCGTAGGTCGATGGTGTCGTCATCCCAGATGGTGCGGAGATACTCCGCGACCTGGAGTTCTGACCGCAACATGTACCCTCCGCTTGCCTGTTTGTGCCGCCTCCCGCGAGTCCGCTTGTATGCGATTTTCAGTTCCGCGAGTCGCGGGGTATGGTCGAATGTCTTGAGCGTAATCATGAATTACCTTCCTGGTTGCAAATTCAAGGTGGGTCGAGGGGCTCCATTCCCCTCGACCCTTTTTGCTAGTCTTCGCCTTCGAGCATCACGGTGATGCAGGGCGAGCCGTCGTCATCGGGGCCGCACACGGCATGGAGGCTCACGAGTTCATGACCGCCGCCTTTGTGAGAGTTCCTGACGCCGACCGAGTAACGGAGGTGGGGGCCTCCGTCACCCGTCTTGACGGCGAAGCGGAGCAGGCTCAGCACGTCCCAAAGTCTTCCTGTTTCGTCCTGGCTGCCTTTGACATCCTCGGGCACGGAAACGCACCGTTCCCATGCCCCGCACGTGAGGGCGACGGGGTACACGAAGCCCGCCTCTCGGGCTGTCTCGGTCACGTCGACCAATACGCCGTCGTCGATAGCCTGACCTCGGCCGTAGGCGTGGATGATGTTTCTTTCGTCATGTGACATTTTCATTCTCCTGGTTGTTTCGTGCCGCGTCGGCCCCATGCGTGCGACACTCCTGTTTCCACCCCGCGACCCCCCCGCGTTTTTCGGCGGG
>CALKTZ010001120.1 GCA_937997355.1 uncultured Planctomycetales bacterium
AGGCAAAGCGTGATCGCCTCGCTGTTCCATTCGAAAGGGATCTCGCGGATCGCCGCCGCGCTCAGCGGGGTGGCCGTCCTGCCCGTGCGGGCCACGGTCGGATCCGAGTCGAGGATGTCCAGGAGGATCGCGTTCAGCGTCGTCCCGTCCTGGACGTCAATACGGGCGACACGATCATGGCGCTCGGCTTCGCGTTTGGCGAATCGGAACTCGTCATCCTTCGCGAGCTGGATCTGGCGCGCACGGAGGGCCTTGTTCCACTTCGCCATCGTGTCGACGTTGATGGCGTCGGCCTTGGCCTTCTCCAACTGATAGACGCCCTGGCCCCGGGCGAACGCCCCCAGGCCCGCCATGTACCCCGCGCCCGGGTCGGCCCCCCATCGGCTCATCCCGTAGCCGCCGTAGCCCCCCGGATACATCCACTGGGCGTTCGCGCGGGTCGCCAGGGAATTGAGACCCAACATCGTGCCGAACAAGATCATGAGGACGCGGCGCATCGTTCCCAACTCCCACTCAACTCGGAGAATCGCCCTCGATTTGAGCGAAGACCGGATTTCGAGGGCCTCGTATCAATTTTAGGTTATTTGGAACCTCCGATGATCTTAGCCGAGCCTCCATGTCGCAACAAGCAGGTGGCCCATCGTCGGGCTGGGCCGTGAAAAATCGGGAGGTCCCCCGCCCGGTCGCCGGGATCGATTAGGATGAGATCACGGCGCCGACGATCGGCCCGGGCGCATGGACCGCAACCGACCTCTCCGGGACGACCCGATGGACGTGACCTATCAGCTCGAGCCCGACCTCACCCCCGAGGAGTTCATCGACCTGTTGGTTCGCTCGACCCTCGCCGAGCGCCGCCCGGTCGATCAGCCCGACGTGATCCGGGGCATGCTCGAGAACGCCGACATCATCCTGACCGCGCGAATCGGGGGGACGTTGGTCGGCGTCTCGCGGGCGGTCACCGATTTCAGCTTCTGCGTCTATCTCTCGGACCTCGCGGTCGACGAGGCCCATCAGAACCGAGGGATCGGCAAGGAGCTCGTCCGCCTCACGCATGAGACGGCCGGCTCGAGGACGATGCTCGTCCTGCTGGCCGCCCCCAAGGCCCGCGACTACTACCCCCGGATCGGGATGACCCCGCACGATTCCTGCTGGATCATCCCGAGGACGCTCTGACGGGTTGTCTCATCCGAGGAGCCGGGCTTTAGCGCCCCTTCAGGGCGTCTGTCCGTTGCTGGATGGCGGGCTGATACTGCCGGGTGTCGAGCATGATGATCGAGATGAAGAACCCGACGAACAGGAAGCTCGCCAGGAAGACGAGCAAATTGAAGCGGTTGTCATACTTCAGATGCATGAAGTAAAGCGCGACCAGCGTGGCCTTGGCCGTCGCCACCCCCATCGCCACCCAGATGTTGAGCGGCCCGAGATCGACGCGCGTCACGGCGACCGTGATGAAGGTCAGGAACAGCAGCGCGACGAAGACCGTGATCAGCAACCAGGGGGGCATGATGTGGACATGGCCATGATCGTGATCGTGCCCGTGGTCGCCGTGCTGGCCGTGTGCGGTCGTCGTGTGGATCGCGTGTTCGCTCATGAGAAATCGCCGTGTCGATTGAGGGTCTCGGGGTCTCGGACTGGGTCTCTCGGCCGGCGGCCGGTCAATGGATCAGGTAGAGCAAGGGGAACAGATAGATCCACACGAGGTCGACGATGTGCCAGTACAGGCCGATGAGGTCGACCGGCGTGTAGTAGCCGTCGGTGAACTCTCCCCGGTAGGACCGCACCAAGAGCCAGGAGATCAGGCCGATCCCCACGAGGATGTGGATCCCGTGCAGGCCGGTCATGCAGAAGTAAATGCCGAAGAAGATCGAGACGTGCTCGGGCTGAGGCATCCCCGCGCCATGCTTCGGCGCCTCGGCATGCGCGGCCGCGGGCTCGGCGGCCTTCGGGGCCTCCGCAATCTTGTGGGCTTCGCCGTGCTTCGCCGCGTCTTTATGCCTGGCGGGCGAGTGATCGCCGGGGTCCGCGTGGGCTCCCCCCGCGACATGGGCCAGGGCTTCCTCGGTGGGATGGAAGCGCGCGCCCCAGAGCAATCCTTCCTCCCATTTGTTCTTGTATTCGACGTACTTGATTCCCAGGAACCCGAAGGCGCAGAGCAAGGTGAGGATCAGGCAGACCTTGAGCCCCCTGGGCTGCGAGAGCTGGGCGCAACGCACGGCCCAGGCCATGGTGAGGCTGCTGAAGAGGAGGACGACCGTGTTGACCGCCCCCAGGGTCCGGTTCAGGAAGATGTGGGCGTACTCGAAAATCTCGGGATGATTCGCGCGATAGACCGCGTACGCGCAGAACAGGCCGCTGAAGAAGAGGATTTCGGTGACGAGGAAGATCCACATCCCGAGCTTGTCGGCCTCGAACTGCTGTTCGGTCGAGTCGAAGTGGTGGGCCAGGTGGGGATCGTGATGGTGGCCGTGGTGGCTATCCGCCACCGCGAGGCCGACGGCCGTGGCTTCGGTCTGGGGGGAGGTCGGGTTCATGGTGATCAGGCTCCGTGTCCGTTGCCGACGGCGTGCGAGTGCCCCCTTGGCTGGGAGACGGCCGAGGCGAGATAGCCGCCGGTGGCCGGATCGAAGCGGAGGTCATCGTAGTGGTAGGGTTCGCCAACCGTCGGGGTCTCGGCGAAGTTTTCGGTCGGTGGCGGCGAGGCGCACGCCCATTCGAGCGTCGAGCCGCCCCAGGGATTGGCCGGGGCCCGACGGCCTTTCCAGAGCGAGTAAAGGAGTACGGCGGCCACGAGGACGAATCCCATCCCCATCAGGAACGCGCCGAAGGTCGAGATCTGATGATAGGAGGTGAATCGCGGCTTGTAGTCGTAGTAGCGCCTCGGCATCCCCTTCGTCCCCAGGATGAATTGCGGGAAGAAGGTGAGATTGAAGCCGACGAAGACGACCAGGCAGCCGATCTTCCCCCAGAATTCGCTGTACATCCGGCCGAACATCTTCGGCCACCAGTAGTGCAGGCCGGCCAT
>CALKTZ010001121.1 GCA_937997355.1 uncultured Planctomycetales bacterium
ATCGACTCGTCCTTGTCGACGGTCTCGGTGCGGTTGCCGTGGATGGTGATGGTCTCGTCTTTATCAACTTCCTCGGTGCGGTTGCCGTGGATGGTGATCGACTCGTCCTTGTCGACGGTCTCGGTGCGGTTTCCGTGGATGGTGATGGTCTCGTTATTGTCGACGGTCTCGGTCCGGTCGTGCTTGACGTGGGTCGTCTCGTCGTTGTCGATCGTCTTGGTTCGATCGTGCCCGACC
Organism: uncultured Planctomycetales bacterium; assembly: GCA_937997355.1. Lineage (GTDB taxonomy): Bacteria > Planctomycetota > Planctomycetia > Isosphaerales > Isosphaeraceae > CALKTZ01. Next base: position 238 of record CALKTZ010001121.1, read on the forward strand.
CAATGGCTCTCGTCATGCTCGACTTCGATGGTCTGGTCTTTCTCGGCGTGGAGGTAGACGAGTTCGGAACCTTTCTTGTCCTCGAATCGGAACTCGTTGAAGTTCGCCGTCGATCCTCCCTTGCTGCTCCGCGACTTGATGCCGCTCTGGGTCATGTTGGCGGGAAGGTCATAGGGGGGCATCTGCTCGGCGTTGTAGACTCGCCCCGTGATCAGGGGGCGGTCGGGGTCCCCTTCGAGGAAGTCGACGACGACTTCCTGGCCGAGCCTGGGATGGGCCACGAATCCCCAGTTCTTGCCCGCCCATTGCTCGGAGACCCGGATCCAGCAGGAACTCTTCTCGTCCTTCTTCCCCTCGCGATCCCAGAAGAACTGGACCTTGATCCGGCCATACTTGTCGACGTAGATCTCTTCCCCGGCGGGGCCGGTGACGACGGCGGTCTGCACCCCCTGGACGGTGGGCTTGGGGGTGATTTGCCTGGGCCGGTAGACGATCGAATTCTTGATGCAGGTGAACGTGTTGCTGTACGAAAACCGCTCCGCGCTGGTGTTGTGGCTTTCATCGCTGGCGTAATGGTGGATCGACGTGATGAGATAGCCGTCGTTCTCGGAGTCGACGTCGTGCTTGTTCAGGGTGAACTTCCCGCCCGGCGTGAAGGTGCAGCACTCGCTGATGCCGCTGACGACGTCGTATCCGGTCTCGATTTCCTCCATGCGGATCTTGGTGACGGGGGTGCCGTCGCCGGTCGCCATGTAGTCGCCCGGATAATCGAAGATCTCGAACTTGGGGGAGTCGGGGGTGTCGACGATCGTACTCGCCGTCGTGAGCAGATTGTTGCCGGGGGATTCGAAGTTGTAGTCGGTCCTGGCCCATTTGCCCGTCGTGAACTCGTAGCTATGATTCCAGGAACTGATGACATTCGCCGCCAGCGTCCCCGAGGAATAATTCACTTCGTTCTCGGCGCAATCGACATAAGCGGTCGCCTTGTCTCCGAGGACGAGGGTGTGCTTGCCGTCTTCGTGGTGGAAGTAGTAGAACATCCCTTCGAATTCGGCGAGCCGGGAGATGAAGTTGAATGCCGTCTCCCGGTACTGGACGCAGTATTCCCGGGTCGCGTAGGTCCCGGTCAGCTTCATCTCGAATTGGCTCGAGAAGCCGAGGTCATCGATGACCTTGGCGATGATGGCGTCGGCCGCCATGTTCTGGAAGATTCGACAGTTGGCGGTACGGGTGAGGAACCAGAGCCAGGGGACGACCTCGGCGTGATAGGTCCGGTAGCCACGACGATCGACGGCCCCCGCGGAGAATCGGTTGATGAAGCCGTTGAAATGGCGCGGCGCCTTGTCGAACTGGCTCACACTCCAGGTGACATTTTTGCCGATGATGTCCTTCGGGGCGATCGAATCATTCTCCGAATACATCTCGAGATGATAAGTAAACAGGTGAGAAACCGCTTCAGTGCCCGAGAAGCCGATGAGCTTGAGGACATCCTCGCCCAGCGGCGTCGTGAGCGAAAGCGATCGATTCTCTTGGGTCACCGAGCTGGCCATGACGGGGCGCCTTGAGTTCGAAGGTCCTGGAGCCGGGTCGCTTCGGGGTGAGGCAAGCGGGGGTCGTTTGCGAGCGGATCGACGGCACCGGCGAGTCTCTGCGGATTCGAGCGTTTCGCGCGTGCCTGTCCGTGTATACCGCCTCGCACGTGCCGAAGCAAGCGTCCGGCATCGAGTCGGCTGCTGGCTCCTTCTCGTGGTCCTACGCCAGTCTTACGACATCCCGTGCGCGTCGTGACCGGCCATTGTTCGATCTTCGCGATCGGGGCGGAAGTTGCGCGTAATCGCGGCCATTCCTGATTCGAAAGAAGACTCGGCTCGGAGATTCGTGGAGGATTCGCGCGGGCATGGATGTGGATTCTTGTGCTTTGTCAAATCGGCCTGTATTGTTGACGACGGTTTGCCGGGCATCTGTTCAGGCGTTGCGCGATCGGGTTGGTCTGCAAGAGGGTCCGAGTCGGTCCCGGGGTTCGATCCTCGATGTCGCCTTGGAATTTCGCGCGGTAGAGCTCGTCCGCCGCAACGTTTGTCCCCGGCGCTCTCTCTCTCGTAGGAGGTTGAATGGCAACCGCCGAGGTCCTGGATTTCACCAAGCTACTGGCACCGATCCCGGGGGATAATCCGGGG
>CALKTZ010001122.1 GCA_937997355.1 uncultured Planctomycetales bacterium
CCGCTTCCTTGGCGTCAGCCTCATCCCCCCGACCGCGTTTCTCGAACCGAACCATTCGGACGAATTGGCGGACCGCCTCTCTCGGTCGGGGATCAACCTGGTTCGTCTTAGCGATCTCGACATGGCCTACGGCCCCGGCCGAAGCCTGTTCGACGACACGCGAGACGACACGAGGGAGTTCGACCAGGAAGCCCTGAAGCGGCTCGACTATCTGGTCGCCGCCCTGAAGAAACGGGGGATCTACGTTGCGCTCGAGCTGCAATCCGCCCGGCGTTTTCGGAAGGAAGACAACGTGGCGACTCCGGGGCTCCTCCCGGGCGGGGGGGGACCCGCGGCGATCATCGATCCCACAATCAAAACCCTGAGCCTCGATTCCGCGAGGGCGCTCCTCTCACGCGTCAATTCGGAGACGTCGCTGCCGTTGAAGGACGACCCCGCCCTGGCCTGGGTCACCCTGACGGGGGAGGTTTCGCTCTTCGATCTCATCGATCGGCCGGATACCCTCCCCGCGAGCTACGCGAAGGAACTCCGCGCCCTCTCCGCCAAGGATCAGCACGTCGCGGGGAGGCGGCTCTGGCAGGCCCTGGAGACGGAACGCTGGACGGAAATGGCCGCCGCCTTGACGAAGGATTCGCTCCGAGTTCCGATCGCCGGGTGCTCGCACTGGCGCCGTGAGCGTGAATTCAACGAGACCCTGGCCGCTCCCGGCCTGAATTTGATCGACGACCGGCTCTATTGGAACCCTCCGAGCTGGATGTCCCCCGAATACCGGTCTCTCCTCTGGAGTGCGGATACGGGGCTGCTCGCCCTGTCGGAGCGGAAGCGCCATCACGACCGTCCTTATGTCGTGGGGCAATGGTGTCCGGTATCCCAGGGTGCCTGGGCCTTCCCCCACGAGGCCGGAGACCAACTCCTGATCGCCCAGATGGCCGTGACCGAGGACTGGGACGCCCTGGTGCGTCGTGGAGTGTTCCTCTATCCCCTGGATTGGGGGGTCGGCGCGGCCGGAACCAGCGGCGGCGAGGACGTCTTTCAGATTGCCGAGGTGGTCAACGGCAGCCCCCAGGTTTACGCCCTCTGGCCCCACCAGGCATCGATCCTCTATCGAGGCCACGGAGAGCCCAGGAAGAAGAATCGAGCCGCCCCGATCCCCGGATGGGATCGCAATCGCGGCCGACTCATTGTGAAGACCCCTTTCACCGAGGGAATCTCCGGCTGGTTCCAGGATGCGACGGAATCCATCGGGGCGATCGAGATCAGCACCCGGAACCCGTTCTCGGTGATCGTGGCCAGCTCGGTCACGCCGGAGCCGATCGCGGAGACCAAGCGCCTCCTGGTCACGGCCATCGGGCAGGTGATCCCGTCCGGCTATCGCTGGGCCGACGGCACGAGGCGCGAAGTCGCCGATCCCGGCTTCCCGCCGTTCCTCCAGGAGCCCGTCTCCGCCAGGGTGATTTGGCGACGGTCGGGCAAGATCAGGGCCTTTCGCCTGAACAACGCGGGGGAGCGGGTGAAGGAAGTGGTGGTGGAGAACCTGGAAGGGCAGAACGGCGTGGCGCTCAGCCTGGATGGGCGAGACGCCGCCTTTCATTGGGAACTCGAGGTCGAGTGATGTTCCCCGGCCCGAGGCGGCCTGGAGCTTCGAAACGAGCAACCGCGCCGCAGGATACCTTGAGGTCCCTCCGGCGCGGTTCGATTTTGAAAGGCGGGTCGAACTTCTCGATCGGCGTCACGCGCCGGTCGTTCGCGAGGCTCGACTTCGCCGATCGGCTCATCGCGAGCGATTAGATGAGGCTCTTGAGGGCCTTGAGCGGCAGCGCCTTGACGACCTTGCGGGCCGGCTTGGCCTTGATGACGATCGGCTGCTTGGTGGCCGGGTTGAAGCCGGGACGGGCCTTGGTGGCCGGCTTGCTGACGACCTTGATCTTGAGCAGGCCGGGGATGATGAACAGCCCCGGACCCTTCTTGCCGAGCTCCTTGGCGATGACGTCGGTCATGGCGTCGAAGACTTCGGAAACTTGCTTCTTGCTCAGGCCCGTCTTCTCCGCGATCGCGCCGTAAATCTCACCCTTGGTGATCGGCTTGGGGGCCGACTTGGCGGCGGCGGTCTTGGACTCAGCGGCCTTGGGCTCAGCGGCCTTTGGTGCGGCTTTCTTGGCCATGGAAAAAAATTCCTCCTGAAACGAAATGAGGTCGCGGCCTCTGCGTGACGAACCGACCGGCCTTCCCCACGATCGAGGATGACGACCGAGGCTCCTGCGGATCGTTTTCGACGATCGCGTCGAAAACATCCAGCAAAAAACGGGAAATCGATCCGTTTTTGGCCTGATTTCCAGGGTTTTTCGCCGAGAACGGTGATTTTGAGCCCAAATCACCGGGCGAGAGGCCCCGAAACCGGCAAATCGGGGCCTCGACGGGGGCGTGAGATCCAGCGCGATTTTCCTCCCCGATCGGAGTCAAACCGCGGCGGTTTGAGGGCGGGAATCGAAGCCCAGGAGGAAGCGGCCGGTCGCGGACATCATCGCCACGGCGTAGCCGGCGCCGGCGAAAGCCTCCGCGCTCCGCTGGGCCTGCGCGAAATCGCTGAAGGCCCGGTGCATGTGGAAGGTGCCGTCACTGATTCTCAGCAGGATGGTCGGGCTTTCGGATCGCACGCCAGTTCGCATGGGAGTCGGCTCCAAGTCTACGTTTTACACTGCTGCCAAATTCGTAAGCGTTCGCGGGTCCGATCGAGCGCCTCCATGCAGTCCATTCGATCGTCCCGTGCAAGGCTGCTTTCCCGTTTCTATTCTGGTATTTCGCTAATAGGTACTACGTAAATCATGGCGCTTTGTGCCGCGACTTCCAGCCGATGTCGGAGAATCGCCACACGATTTGATCCCTGCTGCGCAAAGGTATACGATTCGACTCGGATTCAATCCGCCGAGACGATCGAACCTGGACGATTCCGGATGTCGAATATTCGCGGGAGGAGTACCTTGTCTGTCCGGCCCGATCAATCCCCGGAGGCGTGCGCTGTGGATCGCCGACGATCGGCGATACCATGGATGAGGCCGGTTTGCGGGTCCACCGTGATGGAGTTGGCGTTTCCCTGCGCGGAGGACCGGGCGACTCGATGCCCCCGGGCTCGCAATGCGTCGATGACCGTCTCGTCGGGAAAGCTTCGTTCGATCACCAGTCGGTCCGGAAACCATTGATGGTGGGTGCGGGGGGCGTCGACCGCCGCCTGGGGGCTCAGCCCGAATTCCAGGGTGTTCAGGACGACCCAGAGCGTCGTATTGGGGATCGTGCGACCGCCGGGAGATCCGGTCACCAGGGCCACCCTTCCCCCCTTCAGGACGATGGTCGGCGTCTGCG
>CALKTZ010001123.1 GCA_937997355.1 uncultured Planctomycetales bacterium
AGCCGATGGGTGCCACGGGTCTTCAGACCCGTGCGAGGAAAAAGCCCCGCGGCACCCGGTGTGTAGTCGACGAACTTCTGACTGAGGACACTCGTCTCTTCTCGTTATCCGAGGACGAGCGCGTTGAATCGCTCGGCCAGTCGGGCCAGACAAACCTCGTGCGAGAATCGCTCGCGTGCGAGCCGGGCGGCCGAATCGCCGATGGGGCGGGATGCGGCCGGGTCGTCCAGGATGGTTTCGATCCGCCGGATCCAGCCGTCCAAATCGTCGCCTTCGACGAGGAAGCCGTTCACGCCGTCGGTCAGCACCTCGCGATGCGGCGGCGTGTCCGAGGCGATCACGGTGCAGCCTGACGAGAGGGCCTGGAAGAGAGACCGGGCGGCCGGATAGACCCGCGACGGGGCCAGGTGAAGGTCGCTCGCCGCGAGGAGTTCCCGAACGCCCGCCGTCGAGGTCGCGCCCATCCGCCAGAGGCGATCCGGATCGGCGAGCGGCTCGCGCGCGATCAGGTCGGGGATCAACTCCCGGCCGTGATATTCGACGTCGAGCCCTCGTTGCGTGACCGAACCGCCGATCGCCACGAACAGGACGTCGGGATGAGATCGGGTGATGGCGCCGGCGAGCTTCCAGAATCGGTCGAAGCCTCGGAGCCGTTCCAGAGACTGCGCGACGAAGCTCACCACGCGGGTCGAGTCGGGGATGGTCCGCCCGGCGATCGTCCGGGGGCCGGTTCGCGTGGAGTGCCAGGAGGAGACCGCGAACCGCCTGGTGTCGACCCCATCGGGCTCGACGAAGAAGTCTGCCTGATATTCGTTGGGGAACAGGCTCCGCTGCCACTCGGAGTGGGTCCAGGCCAGGTTGGCGTGTTCGAGGTCGAGTAGCTCGATCGCGTTGGCGGAGCGCCGCCAGTGGGAATAGGCGGGGGGCTGGCTGCGGCCGATGTCGTCGGCGAGATCGTTGGCGTGCGCGTGCCAGTAGTAGTCGAGCAGGTTGACGACCGGGATGCCGGGATAATAGTAGGAGGTGAAGAGGGAGGAGCCGAGCCCGGCCGATCTGCCGACGATCAGGTCGACCGGCCGAGGCATCTTCTGCTGGAGGACCTCGCCGCAGCCGTACGCATAGCAGAGGCTGCGCTCGAACGCCTGCGACCACGTGACCGACGCGTCTCGGGCGACCCCGCCGACGTTGAAGGTTTGCAGGGTGAGCCCCTGCCCCATCGATTCGGGCCAGCGGCCCCCTTCGCGGGGATCGACGGAGTTGGCGTAGAAGGTGGAGCGATAGCCCCGCCGTCTGGTGAGCCAATCGGCGACGCCGCCGAGTCGACCGGGAAACCCAGGCTCAATCCAGAGGACGTGGAGCGGGTCTTGCGGCATTGGGGATGGAGACGAAAGGACATCCACAGCAAGTGGAAGACCAGAGCGGGGAGAGGACTGGCTCGAAGCGAAGCGGCGGGCCTGTCCCCTTTTCCGCGGGCCTGGACAGAAAGCCGAAGCGAAAACGGGACTGGCTCGCCGGTACTCCGCGTGCCTGTCCCATTTTTCGCGCGACCGTGCGGTGAGCCCAGCAAGGGAGACCTTCGGTCGGCGGATTCGGCGGGGCCGTCCGGCGGCCCGCGCCGAACAAGAAGAATAACGTCTCGGTGGGGTGTTGGGTGCCACGGGTCTTCAGACCCGTGCTGCAAAGTCCGAGGCGCGCGGCCACGGGTCTTCAGACCCGTGCTGCAAAGTCCGAGGCGCGCGGCCACGGGTCTGAAGACCCGTGGCACCCGGCAACATCATCGGACCAACATAACAACATATCCCCCATCTCGGAGGGGGAATACCGGGGAGTTCTTCGATGCGGGGCCTGTGCCGCGTCCATCCCCTGGAGTCCCCCTTGGTAAGGGGACGGAGATTAATGGCTACCTTCGCCGAACGGCACGGCCTCTCAACCAGAAAGCCAGCCGATCAGGGCGAAGAGGACGACTCCCAGCACGATCAGGATGTTGGCGGCGACGAAGACCAGGCTCAACGTCTCCATCATGCTACGGAAGCACATGCCGGGGCTCGGGGCCAGCTCGTCCCAGGCGTCGTCGAGGTCGTCCGGGTCGGCGGGAGGGGGGGACCAGAGTTGCGAGGCGATGATCCGCGCCTCGTCGAGCGCCTCCTCGGGGACCTGGAGCTTCACGCCGCCGGTCGCCACCTGATACATGGCGGCGCTCCCCATCCGTTCGCCGTCGAGGAACGTGGGAATCCCCTCGGATTCGAGGCGGATGCGCAGCCCCTCGGCGGCGCTGCGATCGGGATAGGTCTGGATCGTCATCCAGTTCCTCGCCCTGTATTCGGAGTCCCGGTGCTCGGCTTCCCAATCTTCCAGGGGGATATCGTGCTTGGCGCATGGGGCGCCGACCGGCTGATTCACATACGACTCGCAGATCGGGCAATAACCGCGCGGCACCAGCGGGTCGCCGCACGTCTTGCAGAGCGTGACGTGCGGATCGAACTCGGCCGACCGGAGGCAGTGAGGGCAGAAACGAGGGACAATCGGCGGATCATTTTCCGAGGAAGAAAAGAAATCCGCCGATTGCGAGGTTGAAGTTCCCATGGGTCCGCGAAGCCTCTCGATCGTTTCGTTTCGGGCCGGGCCGGGCCGGGCCGGAGACCGGTCGGTCAGGCGTGAATCGCGCGGCGATCCACGGCCAGGGCCGCTTCCTTCACGGCCTCGGAGAGCGTGGGATGGGCGTGGCAGGTGCGCGCGATGTCCTCGGCGCTCCCCGCGAACTCCATCACGGCCACCGCCTCGGCGATCATGTCCGAGGCCCGCGCGCCGATGATGTGGACGCCCAGCACCCGGTCATTCGTCTCATCGGCCAGGATCTTGACCAGCCCTTCCGGCTCGTCCATCGCCTTGGCCCGGCCGTTGGCGATGAACGGGAACTTGCCGACGCGATACTTCAGGCCCTTCGCCTTCGCCTGCTCCTCGGTGATTCCCACGCTCGCGACCTCGGGGTGCGTGTAGATGACGCTCGGGATCGTGTCGTAATTGACGTGCCCCGGCTTGCCCGCCAGGATCTCGGCGCAGGCGATCCCCTCGTCCTCGGCCTTGTGGGCGAGCATCGGGCCGTCGATCAGGTCGCCGATGGCCGAGATCGTGGGGATATTGGTGCGGAAGTGGTGGTCGGTCGCCACCTTGCCGGTCTTCGGGTCGTACTTCACGCCAACCGCGTCGAGGCCCAGGTTGGCCGTGTACGGGCGGCGTCCCACGGCGACCAGCACCCGGTCGCACTCGAAGCCGACCTTCGCGCCGTCCTTCTTCTCGGCGTTGAGCTGGAGCCCATCCCCCTTGCGGGTCGCTCCGGTAACCTTGGTCTCCAGGTGGAACTCCAGCCCGAGCTTGGCCAGCGACTTCTGGAGCAGGTCCCCCAGCTCGTTGTCCATCATCGGCACGATCCGGGGCAGGAACTCGATGACCGACACCTTGGCGCCGAGCCGACGCCACACCGAGCCCAATTCGAGCCCGATGAAGCCCGCGCCCACCACCGCCAGGTGCTTCGGCACCCGGTCGAACGCGAGGGCGTCGGTCGAGTCGACGACGAGCTTGCCGTCGTGCGGCAGGAACGGCAGGTTGACCGGCTCGGAGCCGGTGGCCAGCAGGATGTGGCCGGCCTCCAGGTCGACGGTCGTGCCGTCTTCCTTGGCCACGCGGACGGTCGTCGGCGAGGTCAGGGTGCCGGTGCCGGTGATCCCCTCGATCTTGTTCTTGCGGAAGAGGAAGCGGACCCCGTCGGTCAGCCCCTTCACCACCTCATCCTTGCGGGCCAGCATCGCGGGGAGGTCCAGGTCGATCCCGCTCGCCTTGATCCCGTGCTTGGCGAACCGGTTCTTCGCCAAGTAGTAGAGCTCGCTCGAATCGAGCAGCGCCTTGCTGGGGATGCAGCCGATGTTCAGGCAGGTGCCGCCGAGCGCGTTCCGTTTTTCCAGGCAGGCCACCTTCAACCCGAGCTGCGCGGCCCGAATCGCCGCGACATATCCCCCGGGTCCGGCACCGATCACGATGAGGTCGAAACGATCCGCCACCACAGGCTCCTGACTCTTGAAGCTTGACTTGATTTCGGCGGAACTGAAAGGCCCGCGCCGACTGAAAAATCTATCTTGATTCATTCAACATGAAAACACGTCCCCCCTCTCGGAGGGGGGCGGAGATTTTCGGGCTCGGGCGAAGGTCTCACGGCCGTACCTAATCTCCCGCTCCATCCGAAATCCTTCCGGAACGGGCAATACGGGTGAAACCACTCTACAGAACAAGCGGAGGGGCCGCCTCCGCTTGTTCTGGTCTCCCGATCAGACTTCGAGCATGAGTCGCTCGGGATTCTCGATGCAATCCTTGATCTTGACGAGGAAGCTGACCGCCTCGCGGCCGTCGATGATCCGGTGGTCGTAGGAGAGGGCCAGGTACATCATGGGCCGGATGACGATCTGGTCGTCGACCACGACGGGACGCTTCTTGATCGCGTGCATCCCGAGGATGCCGCTCTGGGGGGGGTTGAGGATCGGCGTCGAGAGGAGCGAGCCGAAGACCCCGCCGTTGGTGGTCGTGAACGTCCCCCCCTGGAGGTCGCCGACGCCGATCGACCCCTCGCGGGCCTTGACGGCATAGGCGACCACCGCCTTCTCGATGTCCGCGAACGAGAGCTTGTCGGCGTCTCGGATGACAGGGACCATCAAGCCCTTCTCGGTGCTCACGGCCACGCCGATGTCGTAGAAATTGTTGTGGACGATCTCGTTCCCCTCGATGCGGCCGTTCACGGCGGGGAACGCCTTGAGGGCCTCGATCGTCGCCTTGATGAAGAACGAGGAGAAGCCGAGCCCCACCCCGTGCTTTTTCTGGAACGAGTCCTTGTAGGTGGCGCGAAGCTCGCTCACGCGGCTCATGTCGGCTTCGTTGAAGGTGGTGAGGATCGCGGCGGTCTGCTGCGCCTCGACGAGCCGCTGCGCGATGCGCTGGCGCAGGCCGCTCATGCGCTGGCGGGTCTCCCGCTCGCCCGGCGCGCGGGCCGGGGCGGAGACCGTCGCGGGGGCCGGCTTTGCCGGGGCCGGGGCCGCCGGCGCGGGCTTCTGGTCGGCCGGGGCCGCGACCGTCGCGGTTTGGGCGGCTCCGAGGGCATCTCCCTTGGTAATCCGGCCTCCCGGTCCGGTTGGCGGAGGCGGCGGCTGTCGCCGGCGCGGGCTTCTGGTCGGCCGGGGCCTTCGCGGCCGGCGCGGCCTCGGCCTTCGCCGATGGCACGCCCCCGGGGTCGATCGTGCCGACGGTGGCGCCGATCGCCACGGTCTCCCCCTCGGCCACCTGGATCTTGAGGACCCCGTCCGACGGGGACGGGATCACGTTGCTCGCCTTATCGGTCTCCAGCTCGTAGAGAGGTTCACCCGATTTGATCGCCGAGCCATCCGGCTTGAGCCACTTGGCGAGGATTCCCTCCGAGATCGATTCTCCGACCACGGGGACGGTCAACGGAACGGCGGACATAATGAGCTCGCTCCCTCAGCTAAGTTATTTGGCGACCGCGACCGGGTTGTTCCGGATCGGAGTGGCGGAGACCAAATGCGGCACGGCGGAACCGATGGCGAGGGCGGCCTCGACCAGTTCCTCCTGCTCGCGATCGTGAATCTGCTTGCTGCCCGTCGCGGGGCTCGCGCTGGCGTCCCGCCCGACATACTGGAACGGGAAGTTCATCAGCTCCTGGAGGCGGGGGGCGACGAACGCCCAGCTCCCCATGTTCTGCGATTCTTCCTGCACCCAGACCCATTCGCGGGCGGCCTTGTATTGCTGGAGGATTTTCTTCAGCTCCTCGGCTGGCCAGGGATAGAGCTGCTCCACGCGGACGATCGCCACGTCGCGGGTCTTCCCCGTCTCCTCGCGCTTGGCGACCAGGTCGTAATACACCTTGCCCGAGCAGAGGAGGACGCGGCGGGCCCGCTCGGGGGCCTCCGGGTCGTCGATGACGTTCCGGAAGTGGCCGGAGGTCAATTGGTCGACCGGGGAGACCGCCAGCTTGTGCCGGAGCAGGCTCTTGGGGGTCATCACGATCAGGGGCTTGCGGAAGTCGCGGCGGACCTGGCGGCGGAGCAGGTGGAAGTATTGCGCCGGCGTGGTGGGGACCACCACCTGGATGTTGTCCTCGGCGCAGAGGGAGAGGAACCGCTCCAATCGGGCGCTGGAGTGTTCCGGCCCCTGCCCTTCGTAGCCGTGGGGCAGGAGCATCGTGATGCCGCTGCCGCGGCCCCACTTCGATTCGGCGGGGGCGATGAACTGGTCGACGATCACCTGGGCGCCGTTGGCGAAGTCGCCGAACTGCGCCTCCCACATGACGAGCATCTTCGGCTCTTCGAGCGAGTAGCCGTAATCGAAGCCGAGCACGGCGGCCTCGGAGAGGAGGCTGTCGTAGACGCAGAACTCGGGGACCCCTTCGCCCAGGTGGCTGAGGGGGGTCCACTTGTCGCCGGTGTGGGCGTCGAGCAGCACCGAGTGCCGCTGGCTGAAGGTGCCGCGCCGGCTGTCCTGGCCGCTGAGCCGCACGGGGGTCTGCTCCATCAGGAGCG
>CALKTZ010001124.1 GCA_937997355.1 uncultured Planctomycetales bacterium
TCCATGTCGAACGGATCGGCGAGGGGTTCGACTGGTCCGAAGGGCCGGTCTGGGATCGACGGACCAGGACCCTGCTCTTCTCGGACGTCCCACGCAACCGGGTTTTCCAGTGGCAGGAGGGGAAGGGGATCTCCGAGTTCCTCAAGCCGAGCGGCTATACCGGCAAGATCCCTCGAGGGGGCGAGCCCGGCTCGAATGGCCTGCTGATGGATAAGGAAGGGCGGCTCGTCCTCTGCCAGCATGGGGATCGTCGCGTGGCGAGGCTGGAGGCCGACGGCTCGTTCAAGACGCTCGCCGATCGCTACGAGGGGAAGCGGCTCAACAGCCCCAACGACGGCGCCTACAAGTCGAACGGCGACCTCTACTTCACCGACCCCCCCTACGGCCTGCTGGGGCTCAACAAAGATCCGAACAAGGAGCTGGATTTCAACGGCGTCTATCGGCTCTCCGCGAAGGACGGATCACTGACCTTGCTGACCAGGGAATTAACGTTCCCGAACGGCATCGCCTTCTCGCCCGACGAGAAGACCCTGTACGTGGCCAACTCCGACCCCAAGAAGTCGATCTGGATGACGTTCCCCGTCAACGAGGACGGACTCCTGGGAACCGGCAAGGTCTTCCATGACACGACCAACCTCGTGGCGACCAGGAAGGGGCTGCCGGATGGGCTGAAAACCGACCAGGCCGGGAACGTCTTCGCGACCGGCCCCGGCGGCGTCTTCGTCTTTGCGCCCGACGGCACTCATCTGGGGACGTTCGCCACGGGCGAGGCTACCGGCAATTGCTGCTGGGGCGAGGACGGCTCGACGCTTTTCATCACGGCCGACATGTACATCGGGCGTGTCCGCCTGACAACCAAGGGGGCGGGCTTCTGAGCCGGAAGGGCTGCGGATGACTGCTGGAGCGTCATCGCGGTGAGGACGATGACGCAGCCCATGGAGGAATGGAAATAGGCATTCATCGGCATGAACAGGAAATCCGGGCGGGCGAAAGCCTGCTCCAATCCCAGGCGAAAGGAGCCTTCCTTGTCGGAATCAGGAACCAGGGTTTATCCCGAAGATGAAGTGATGGCACGCCTCTCCGAGGCCGGCCTCGATGCCTGGTATCTCGAAGATGGGTGGCTGAGGCGCAAGTACAGCACGGACGGCTGGCCGACCACCTTGATGCTGGTCAATGCCATCGGTTATCTGTGCGAGGCGGCCTATCATCACGCCGACCTGTCCGTCACCTGGGCCAAGGTCTGGGTGAAGCTCAAGACCCACTCCGAAGGGGGGATCACCGACAAGGACTTCGCCCTGGCCAGGAAGATCGAGGAAGTCGTCCTCTGGAGGCCGGAAGCGGGGGGACCGCTGGAAGGGACGCCGAACAAGTTCGTCCAGGCGAAGAAGTGAGGACTTGATTCTCGGATCAGGTCAGGCTCTGGCCCAACTCCAGGACCTGCTCCGCGTCCAGGATCTTGTCGTTCGACTCGAACAGGGCCTGGATCGCCTTCCTGTGGATCTTCATCTTCAGGCCGCCGACGCCGAGGGCACCCCAGGCCCGCACCGACCCGTGGAGCTTGTCCTTGTCGGTGGCCTCGATCCCTTCGATGCCGAGCGGCGGGACGGCATTCAGGTCGATCATGACCTTCAGGTCTGGGAGATTTTCCCGGATCGACCGGGGGAGCAGGCAGGCCCCCGCCGCGCCGGCCGAGACGATCAGGGAAACGCCGTCGAGGGTCTGGGGGAGGTCGGCGGGATTCGACGTGCCGAATGGTCGGAAATCTCCCCCCGTGGCCGATCGCAGCTTCTCGGCGAGCTTCTCCGCCCGGGATTGATCGCGGGACCCGACGGCGACCTTCACGCCTCGGCGGCCGAGCAGCCGCGCGACCCGCTCGCCGACCGGCCCGGTGGCTCCGAGGACTGCCGCCGAGATGCCGTCCAGCGATCCCCCCATCCCCTTGGATGCGGACAGGACGGCGGCGGCGGCGGTGGTGTTCGAGCCGTTGGCATCGAACAGGACCGAGACCCGGAATGGCCCGAAGAAGGTCGACTTCACGGCTTCGAAGATCGCCTCGCTCGCGGCGACATTGGAGCCGCCGATGAAAATCGCTGAGCGGTGAAGGTCGGCGGGGCCTCGGGTGAAGAGTGCGCCATGCACGAGGCCGGTGACATTCTCCGGGGTGATCCCTCCATGCCGGAAGAGCTGTTCGACGCCGGAATCGACCGCGACGACCGAATCGAAGACGCTCGGCTGCGGGTCGGTGTCGAGCTGGATCAGGATCGTCGGCTGATTGCCGGCCATGAGAGGCCCCAGACTGTTCGTGGAGGTGGGAATTCGATCGGGAGAAAAAACAAATCGGCGCGGACGAAGCAAGGTCCGCGTCCGCGCCGATGAGGTTCCGAAAGGTTTGGTCGGGCGAACTTACTCGCCGGAGAACGGATGCTTGACCGTATCCTTCTGCGAGGTGATCTCGGCCGGGGTCGGCGACGACTTCATGGCCCGTTCGATCGCGAGCTTGGTGGCCTCGTAGTTGTACTTGAGGATCTTCTTGTCGTCCTCGGCTTCCCAGTGGATGAAGACGCCGCAGACGATGACGAGGTCGTCGGCCTGGTCGGCGGGGATCACGCCCGAGGCGACGCAATCGGCGACCGCCTTGGCGACCGCGTATTGCGCGGGGCCGAACATCTGGACCGCCTGCTTGGCCCCCTTGATGGTGACCTTGGTGATCATCGCGGTCGCCGGCTTGGCGATCAGATTCGGCGTGAGGACGGCGAGCAGGTTGGAGTGGCCGGCCGACTGATTGGCGAGCGCATTGGCGAAAGCCACGCCGACGGGGCCGGACTTCGATCCGATCAGGAGGTCGATGTGGGCGATCTCATTGCCGTCGCCCACCAGGGCTTCGCCGATGTTCATCACGATGTCGCTGGCCATGAACGCATTCTCCGTGGTACGTCGAAAGTTATCCGGGATCGGATCAACCGCGATTTCTTGTCAAATTCGTCGGCAACTTCTCGGGCGGCTTACGATCGCGATTCGTCCGGCCCGGCCAAACTTCAGATCTGAAGAGGCGAGCCCGTCGCGCGGCCGGGCCTCGTTGTGCCCACGGCTCCGAATGATAGACGCCCCCGCCGCGAAGAGCAACCCCCAGCAGGGTTGACAAAATGTTTAGCACTCGGCGGAAAGCTGTTGTCCTAATGCGGATGACGTGCTTCAATAGGCACCGTGGATGTTGAAAATGGAAAACGTGCCGGTCGGCGAGCCGTCCGTTCGCACCTGCCGGCGAATCCGATTTCCCTGGGAGTTTGACGATGAGCAAGTTTTTCGCGCTCCTGGCCGCTGGCGTCTTGTTCTCGGGCTTGAGCTTCGTTGTGGCGGCCGATGACGCCAAGAAGCCTGTCACCCTGACCGGTGACGGCCTCTGCGCCAAGTGCGCCCTCAAGGAAGCCAAGACCTGCCAGAATGCCGTCATCGTGACCAAGAACGGCAAGAAGACGACCTACTACCTCGAACACAATGCGCTCTCCAAGGCTGCTCACCAGAAGCTGGGCTTCTGCTCCGCCAGCAAGGAAGATCCGGCCAAGGTCAAGGTGACCGGCACCGTCGAAGAGAAGGATGGCAAGCACATCCTGACCCTCACGAAGGCCCCCGAAAAGGCTGAATAATCAAGCCTCTCGGCTCGTTGCAATCTACGAAGAGACCTCGATGAGCCCGCCCGGCTTGCCGAGGTCTTTTCCCTTTTCATGACAGATCCCAGGACCCTCTTCATCGCCGGCGCCTCGACGCGGGCCGCCGCCTACTCGGCGCTTCGAGCCGGCCTGAAGCCGCTCTGCGCCGATCTCTTCGCCGATCGCGATTTGAAGGCCGTCGCCGAAGTCCGGCGAATTTCCCTCGATCCCCCCACGCTCGACATTGCGGCAAACCTCCCCGCTTCCGCCCGCTGGATCTACACGGGGCCGTTCGAAAATTATCCCGGCCTCGTCGACCAGATTCGCTCGACGTTGCCGCTCTGGGGAACTTGCGGCGCGAACCTGAAGGCCGCCCGCGATCCCGTTCGGCTGGCTCGCTCCCTGAAGCGGGCAGGGCTCTCGACGCCCGAACTCCGACCGGATCCGGCCGGCCTCCCCCGCGACGGCTCCTGGCTCATGAAGCCGATCGCTTCGGGAGGGGGACGCAACATCGAGCCCTGGGCCGCGTGGTCGCGGTTGTCGGACGATCCGGTCTACTTTCAGGAGCGGATTCCCGGCCCATCCTATTCGGCCCTGTATCTGGGATCGCTCGGCCGGGCCGCCTTGATCGGCATCAGCCGGCAGCTTCTTGGCCTCGGCGGTCAGCCGTTCGCCTATCGAGGTGGCATCGGTCCGGTACGTCTGCCCCGCTCGTTCGAGGCTCAACTCGCCCGGATCGGCGATCGGCTTGCCGACGAGTTCCGGCTCATCGGACTCTTCGGCGTGGACTTCATTGCTCATGCGGGTCGGGCGTGGGTCCTGGAGTTGAATCCGCGTTACACCGCCTCGGTGGAAATCCTTGAGCTGGCATCGCGTTCGCCTCTCTTGCTTGAGCATGGGCGGGTCTGCGACATTGATATGTCAGGTGAAGGGGGAACGGGAGTCGAGGATTGTCGGGGCGAGCCTTGCCGAATCGTCGGCAAACGCATCCTCTACGCGACTCGACGGCTGACGGCCCCGGACCTGTCGATTCAACCTTTCGTGAAGGATGACCCTTATCGAGTGCCGGAAATCGCCGATGTTCCCGATGAGGGGACCGAAATCGAGATCGGCGAGCCCGTGCTGACCGTCTTCGCCGAGGGGAACCGTCCCGGAGACTGCGCCGCCAGACTGAGGTTGGACGTCAATCGTTGGCGGCGGCGGCTCGGCCTGGTTTGATGCAATCCATCGAGAGCGGGAAAGAAACCCTATGATCAATTCCATGGACTATTTTCTGTTCATGATTCCCGGCCTGCTCCTGACCATGTGGGCGCAGTGGCGGATCAAGTCGGCCTATGCGATGGGCTCGCAAATCGCATCGAGGTCGGGGCTCACCGGGGCGCAGGCCGCCGCGTCGATCATGCAGGACGGCGGGGCGACCGGAGTATCGATCGAACCGATCCGAGGGCAGATGACCGACCATTACGACCCGCAAGCGAAAGTCT
>CALKTZ010001125.1 GCA_937997355.1 uncultured Planctomycetales bacterium
AGACGGCAAGAAGGCTTCGCCTCATCTCCGCGATTTCCTGGTGCGGTCGATGGGATTGGTCGCCCTGGCCACCATCGCCGATATCATGCCGCTCGCGGATGAAAACCGAGTCCTGGTCCGACACGGACTCGCCGGCATCCATGCGAATCCGCCGGTCGGGCTCCGCGCGCTGATGCAGGTGGCGGGATGCCTCGACAAGAGACAACTCACGAGCGGCATGGTCGGATTCAACCTGGGACCGCGCATCAACGCCGCGGGGAGGCTGGAACGCGCGATGCGAGCCGTCGAGATGTTGACCACTGATGATCCCGACCTCGCTCGATTGATCGCCGAGGAGTTGGATCAGTGCAACGCCAATCGACAGCAAATCGAGCAAGGGATCGTCAGCGAGAGCCGGGCGATGGTCGAGGAGCAGGGGGGCTCGACGGATCTCGGCGCCATCGTCCTGGGACGAAGGGGCTGGCATCCCGGCGTGATCGGCATCGTGGCGAGCCGGTTGGTGGAAACCTACCATCGCCCCGCCATCGTCATCTCATTGAACGACGACATTTGCCAGGGCTCCGCCCGATCGGTGCCGGGGATTGATCTCTACGAGGCGATCCGGGCCTGTTCTGAGGGATTGATCGCATTCGGAGGGCATGCCGCGGCGGCCGGCTTGAAACTCAAGGAAGATCATTTCCCCATCTTCGCCGGCCGCTTCAATGAATACTGCAAGGGAATCATGACTCCCGAGCTCAGGCAACGGGAACTCCAGATCGACGACGAGGTTTCCCTCGCCTCCCTGACTCCTTCGGTGGTTAGCGAGATCGAGAAGCTCGAACCGTTCGGCGAGGGTAATCCACGCCCCCTCCTGCTCGCCACCAACGTGCAGATCCTCGGGGAGCCGAGAGTGGTCGGCCCTCGGCAAAACCATCTCCAACTTCGTCTGCTCCAGGGCGATGCTGTCGTGAAGGCGATCGGTTGGAATCTGGCCGAGAAATGGAAAGGACTCACCGCGAAGACCAACTGTTCAATCGTCTTCATCCCCTCGATCAACGAATGGAATGGTCGGCGCGAGGTTCAATTAGAGATCAAGGATCTCGCGGTCGAGGGAGAAGAAAGGGTCGAGGAGAAGTTTGCCTCGACCTCATCGGCGAGTCGCTGAACCCTCGGCTGTTTCAAAAGCCGAGCAACGTTCTCTCAGATTCAGGATGTCTTCCCGAAGGCCATCCTCGCGCAGCCGGCGGCCCCGATGAACCCCGCATCCTCGCCGAGCTCCGCATATTCGATCTTCGTCAATTTGCCGGGGATCGGGAACGCGAGATTCAGGATCTCCGCCCGAATGTCGTCGAGGAACGGTTGTCCCGCCTTGATCATCCCGCCGCCGAAGAGAACGATGTCGGGATCGATGGTATGCATCAGGCAGACGGCCCCGACCGCCAGGTAGCGGGCCGTCTCGTGCATCAGCCGTTGGGCCAATTGATCACCCGCCGCCGCCGCTTCGGAAACGGCCTGGCTCGTGATCTCCGCGAGAGGGATGTTGCGCAGGCTCGATGCCGTCGGCGGGTCGAGGAGGGCCTCCTGCGCCCGCTTCACGAGAGCCGTCGCTGATGCATACGCTTCCAGGTGGCCATAGGCGCCGCAGGAGCATCGGCGGGCGTTTTCCATCTGGACGATGATGTGCCCGCACTCGCCCCCGTGACTGTGCCGCCCCTCGATGATCCGGCCTTCGGAAACGATACCGCAGCCGATTCCGGTTCCGAGGGTGAACATCACGAGGCTGCGCGTGTTCCTGGCCGCGCCGGCCCAGTATTCCCCGTAGGCGGCGGCGTTGGCATCGTTCTGAAGGACCGTGGGCTTCTTCAGCAATTCTCCCAGGCGATCGCGGATGGGGAGGTTGTCCCAGCCGGGGAGATTGGGGGGCTCAAGCAACATCCCCGCTTCCAGGTCCATCGTCCCGGGTGAGCCGAGTCCGACCGCCTTGATGTCCTCCCAACGGAGTCCGCTGGCCTCAACGGCATCGCGTCCTGCTTCGGCCAGATTTTGTAATCCGAAGTCCGCACCTCGATCGGCGTGGGTCTTCCGGCTCACCGAGGAGAGCGGATTGCCCTGATCGTCGACAACCCCACTCTTCACGTTCGTTCCACCGAGGTCGATCCCGAGGTAGAAGGGAGGATGACTTTCGGTGTCATTCATGATCAAACATCCAATTACGACTCAAGATTCCCATGAAATGCAGACATTTCCGGCTCGAATACCATAATCGGAGCGTCGCCCCGTGGTCAACCCGGCGCGGCGTCGGTGGTTTGGCGAGGAGATGGAGCAATCGGAAGGGCCTCGAACGACCTTGAGAGGATATAATTCCCGGTGGAATCGAGGATCGGCAACTTCCCTGAAAGGGCCTTCCGATGAACCTATCCGGCAACGTCGCCCGACTCTCTCGAAGATCGTTCCTCGCGGCGAGCATCGCCGGGGCATTCGGCCGCTTCTCGGCCGGGGTAAGCGCTCAATCGGATCGCCCGAAGCCCGAGACCGTGACCGACGACGAGAAGGAAGCCGTCGCGATCGAGGACTACGCCCGCAAGGTCTTGCTCGGATCGGTTCGACAAGATTCGAGCGATCACTTTCTGGTGGTCGGCGACGCCTCGATGGCTTACCAGAGAGAAGTTCTCGGCTTCTGCGAAGGATTGGGCAAGGAGTTTCTTTCGTATTACAACAGCCGAGGTTTTAACGTAGCCTATCCTCAATACCGGTTGTCCGTCGTCGTTTTGAAGGATCGAAACTCCTACGGGGCATGGATCGGTGAGCCGGCGGAAGACGCGGTCGGCGGGCATTATGACCGCGATACGAACCGCCTCGTCGTTTTCGACTTTCGGAACGATCCCAAGGGGCTTGGCGAGCAAGCAAGGATTGTGAACTCCTTCACCCTATCGCACGAAGCCAATCATCTGCTGGGATTCAACTCGGGGCTCTTGAGTCGGACGACCGACACCCCGACCAGTATCATCGAAGGGCTTGCGACGATCGGCGAGCTTTACCAGAAGGTGGGACACTCCGCGGTCGGCGGGAACAATCGCCCCCGCCTCGGCGCGCTGGTCGACGCTACCCGAGCCGGCGAGCCCTGGATCGATGTTTCCACCCTCATCGCCAAGGACGAAGTCTGCGAAGCCGCGGAGACTCGACAGCTCGCTTACGCCGAAAGTTGGCTCCTGCTCTCCATGATGATCAAGCAGAAGGACAAACTCCCCAGGTTGCACGCCTATCTCGACCGGCTCCGGAAACCCCGCGAAAATGTCGATCGAGTTCGCGATGCCGAGGCGGATCTCGGATCGCTCGACAGGTTGAACCGAGAGTTGAAGAATTACGCGAAGCCGTATCTGCGAGGCTGATCGCGGGACTTACGGCCAACCAGCGTTGAAGAGTCGACTCGGCTCAACCGAGCACGGGGTTGAGCCCCATGTTTCGTCGCATCTCGGCCCGTTGCTTCTCATAGTGCATGAGCAGCTTGCGATCTCGGAAGTGCTGACGTTCCTTGCGTCGCTGCGCGGCCATCACGAGCCGTCGCATCCGCAAGCTCGTCAGTTCTCCCTTGTTCTTGTATCGCCTCCGGATGCGTGCGGCCGGCTTCTCGCCGAAAGCCTCGATGATCTCGTCTTCGAGCGACACGAAGAATTGGCAGTGCCCCGGATCTCCCTGACGAGCGGAGCGGCCGGCAAGCTGCCGGTCGATGCGGGTCGATTCGTGGCGCTCGGTGCCGATGACGTGCAAGCCGCCGAGTTTGGCGACGGCTTCCGTCAGCTTGATGTCGGTCCCTCGGCCGGCCATGTTGGTCGCGACCGTCACGCGCCCCGCCTCCCCGGCGTGGGAGACGATTTCGGCCTCGACCTCATGGTTTTTGGCATTCAGCACCTGATGCTCGACGCCGGCATCGGTGAGCAGCGCACTCAGTCGCTCCGACTTCTCGATGGATCGGGTCCCGACCAGGACCGGTACCTGCTTCTTGTTCCATTCGATGACGACATCCGCGACGGCGCGGAACTTTTCGTCGTTGGTCGAGAAAACACGGTCGGGAACCCAGACCCGGATACACGGCCGGTTGGTGGGAACCTTGAAGACGTCGACCTTGTAGATCCGCTTCAGCTCCCGGGCATCCGACGACGCGGTCCCGGTCATCCCGGCAAGCTTTTTATATCGAAGGAAGTAATCCTGAACGGTCACGCGCGCGGCCGTGATGGTTTCGAGCGTGATCTCCAGCCGTTCCTTGGCCTGGATTGCCTGGTGGAGCCCGTCCTGCCACTGACGGCCGGGCATCAATCGGCCGGTGAACTCGTCGACGATCACCACCTCGCCGCCAACCGTCACGTAGTCTCGGTCTTTCAGATAAGCGATCTGGGCTCGCAAGGCCCGTTCGACATACTCGTAGAGCCCATCGACGGTCAACGCGGCGAAGGAGGGGTGCGCGCCGACGGCCTGGACCTTTCGACGGCCGGCCGCGGTCAATTCGGCCTTACGCTCGATCGGATCATATTTGAAGTCCTTGACGCGTTCGAGCGTGGCCGCCAGCTGGTCGGCCCCGTAGTAGGCCGAGGCTTCTTCCTGAGTTGGCTGATTGTTGGCGCCGATGATGAGCGGGGTCCTCGCCTCGTCGATGAGGATGCTGTCCGCCTCGTCCACGAT
>CALKTZ010001126.1 GCA_937997355.1 uncultured Planctomycetales bacterium
ATCGGAAAATTGGGTTCGTTTCGTCAAATCGGGGGACGGTTTGGGAAATTGGGTTCGTTTCGTCAAATCGGGGGACGGTTTGGGAAATTGGGTTCGTTCGATCGTTTCGATGGGCCATTTCTGAAATTGGGTTCGTTCGGTGAAAACGGCCCCTGGGCTCCAGTCGGCCGGCACGGATCAGGCCGTTTCGACCGCAACTCCTTGCTCTCGTTCGAGTTGCCTTGCCAGGCGACGGCGCCGCCAGGGGCCGAAGACGACCGCGTCCAGGCCGATCCAATGGCCGCTCGGGGTGGTGGCAATGACGAGGCAGGCGATCAGCTCGATCAGATTCTTGCTGACGATCCAGTAATGCCCTTCGGTCTTGGGATTGGGGGGGAGCCCCGGCCAGGGGGGCATCGAGAGATAAATCATCCCCAGGAAGAGGGCCGCGCAAATCGCCGCGAACGGGGTGAACAGCCCCGCGATCAGGCAGACGCCGATCGCCACCAGGCCGTACATCGTGAGGGTGTTGGCGGTGTCGAGCGAGGTCCATTGCGGCCTGGGGGGATTCATGGCCGCCTTCTGCTCGGGGGTCACCACCTGCGCCATGATATTGTCTTTCAGCTCGGTGGCCGTCTGGACGATCGGCGCGATCAGGGCCTTGCGGTCGGCCTCGGCGAGCCGACGGGCTTCCCAGGTCCGCTCCCGCTCGAACGACAGGGCGTTCTCGTCGGCCTCGGTCTTCTCCACCATCGCCAGGTCGTGCTCATACTTCTTGAGCTTCTCGACGTTCTCGTGGTGGTGGAACCAGTGCTCGGCCCAGTCGAGGCTGTTGTTGAGGAGGGCCTGGGCCTTCCCCTTCTGGGCGTCGTCGAATCCGTAATGGTCGCCGATGCGCTGCACCTCGGCCTTCCAGGCTTCCTTCACCTGGTTGAGATCGCGGAGCGAGGCGCTCGTGGCGTCCGGGAGCATCCCGCGAAAGAAGGGGCCGAGCGGGCCGTTCGCGTTCCTCAGATAAATCTCGGCCGAGAACGGCTCCTTGCCGTACCTGGTCGAATTCACCTTCTCCACCCCTTCATTCAGGAAGTGCCAGCCGATCGCGATCCGGAGCAGGACGATGAAAAGGGCCGCGAGGAACCCTGGATAGTAGCGTGTCATGATCGTTCGTGACGGCTCCTTGATACGGGATGCAGAGTGCGTCAGAGGCGGGACGAGACTCAAAAATTAGTTTAACGCGATTTCTTCGGGAGTGAAATCGTCTTCGGTCAGGCCGATTGTCCGGATTCGGGGGCGTGCGACGCCTTCGGAGGAATCTTCCTCGACGAAGATGGCGCCGAACTCGGGGTAGTTCCGAATGTACAGTTCGGCCGCGTCGAAGCCGAGGAGGTAGAAGGCCGTGGAGAGGGCGTCGGCGAGGGCGGCGGTCGGCGCGAGGACGGTCACGCTCGCGGGGCCGACTCCGGGGCAACCGGTGCGGGGGTCGAGGATGTGCCCGTAAACCCGGCCGTCGACCACGAAGCTCTGGAAGCTGGCCCCCGAGGTGCCGAGCCCCCGGTTGCGGAGGCGGATCGTCCCGAGGGGGTGCTCCGGGTCGAACGGATTGCGCAGGGAGACTTCCCAGCGATCGCCGAAATAGCCCGGCGGAGACCCCGACGCATACAGGCTCGACTGGCCCCCGTGGATCAGGGCCGAGGTCGGCCACCAGTGGTTGCGGATCACCGCGACC
>CALKTZ010001127.1 GCA_937997355.1 uncultured Planctomycetales bacterium
AAATCGATCGGCCCTTGGGAAACGGATCGGGCATCGAGTATCATAAGGCGACGCGGGGACCGCCCGGCCGGGTGGACTCTCCCCCCTCCTTCCCAAACCGTGGACATTGCACTCAATGGGTCTTCCGGGTCCCCCTTGCCGGTCCCGGACGGAGCAGAACGCGATGAAGAATACCGGTATGAACCGCCGCCAGTTCTTGAATCGCTCGCTGGCGGCCGGAGTCGGGGCGAGCTTCGCGATCGCGGGGACCAAGTCCTCGGGCCGGGTCCTCGGCGCCAATGACACGATCCGGGTGGCCATCGCCGGGCTCAACGGCCGGGGCGGGTCGCACGTCGGCTCCTGCCTGGAGATCCCCGGCGTGGAGATCGCCTACCTGGTCGATCCCGACACTCGGGTCTTCAAGAAGCGGATCAAGCAGATCGAGGAGGGCGGCAAGACGGCCCCCAGGACGGTCCAGGACGTCCGCCGCGCCCTCGACGACAAGAACGTCGACGTGGTGAGCATCGCCACCCCCAACCACTGGCACTCCCTGATGACCATCTGGGGCTGCCAGGCGGGCAAGGACGTCTACGTCGAGAAGCCGTGCAGCCACAACATCCACGAAGGGCGGATCGCCGTCGACGCCGCCCGCAAGTACAACCGGATCGTCCAGCACGGCACCCAGAGCCGGTCCGACAAGCACTGGGCGCTCACGGCCGAGATCATCCGATCGGGCAAGCTCGGCAAGCTCCAGGTCTCCCGAGCCCTCTGCTACAAGAACCGCGCCTCGATCGGCATCAAGCCGAATACCGAGGCCCCCGCCGAGCTGGATTACAGCCTCTGGCTCGGCCCGGCGACCGATCATCCGTTCAATGCCAACTATGTTCATTACAACTGGCACTGGTTCTGGGATTTCGGCAACGGCGACATCGGCAACCAGGGGGTCCACCAGATGGACATCGCCCGCTGGATGATCCCCGATTCGAGCAGCCCCGGCGGCAGCGCGACCTATCCGAAGTCGGTGTTGAGCCTCGGCGGCCGGTTCGGCTACACCGACCAGGGGGAGACCCCGAACACTCAGATCAGCGTGATGGACTACGGCCCGGTTCAGCTCATCTTCGAGGTCCGCGGGCTCCCGTCGAAACCGTTGCTGGGCGAGGGGGTCGGCAACATCGCCCATCTCGAAGCCGGCGCGATCGTGGGGGGCAAGACCTTCATCCCCAAGGGGAAGACCGAAGGGGTTCCCCTCAAGGATCTCGGCATCAAGGCCGAGGCCGACGTGACCCGAGGCCCCGGCGGCAGCAAGCAGGCCCATTACGCGAACTTCATCGAGGCGGTCCGCAGCCGCAAGACCGACGACCTCAACGCCGACATCCTCGAAGGGCACTATTCCAGCGCCCTCTGCCACCTGGCGAACATCTCGTATCGCCTGGGCCGGCCCGTCCCCTTCAACGAGAAGGCCAAGGCCTTCGGCGACGACAAGGACGCCTACGAGACCATCGACCGGATGGAAGAGCACCTCGGCAAGGACCACGGGCTCAATCTCGACGGCATGACCTACAACCTCGGCCGCAAGCTCAGCTTCGACGGCGCGACCGAGACCTTCGCCGGCTCACCCGCGCCTATCGGGCGCCGTTTGTCGTCCCCGAGAAGCTCTCCTGAGCGATCGGCGCGCCGTCTTTGTAAACCCGTTCGGCGGCGGCCTTCGAGTCACCGCCGAACGGCATTGCCCCGTTCCGCGCGGGTCTCCCGACCACCGCTTTGAACATCTCGTGCCTTGCATTGAGATGAGGCGATGGGACTGGAGGAAGGCCGCCCCTTCAGGGCTCGAAGACAGGAGAATGAAGAGAAACGATCCTCGGCCGCCGTCACTCGGGGCGTTGCCCCGAGCTACACAAGGCCGCCCCGTCGGGGCTGGGCCGTCGTGATCGCGGATTGATTGCCTCAATCGTTCGCGGTCAACCAGGGTAGGGACCGAAGCCTTCCGGAGCCCTGAGGGGGCGACCTAATCTAGCCAGGGGCAACGCCCCTGGGTCGTCTTTGTCTTACGGATCGAGCCCTGCAGGGGCGACCCGAACGAGTCGAGGGGCATTCGCTCCGAGTGCGACCACATCCACGATCCGACACGAGATGTTCAAAGCGGTGGCCTCCCGACCCCGCCGAAACCGACGACCGCAGGTCTCCAAAACCAATCCACCCCCCTTACCAAGGGGGACGGATGCTTCCGGATTCGGAGTCCTTCGGTTGCCAGACGCCAGATGGAACTTATGCCCGGGCGTCTTAGTCGAGTGTCTCAGGAATTCTGGCGAGCGGCCAGGGGTCACAAGGAGCACAGCCCGCTTGTTCGGCGCGACAGGTTCGGTAGACTGCACGGGCGGGTCGGCGCGGCGCGGTGCGGATTGGGGCTTCGTCATCCCGGCTCCCCATTCGACGAGCGGAGCAGGGGAGGGAGGCATCTCCCGGGCCTTCCCGCCCCCGGTCGATCGATCGTGCGTGTCCAATCCCAGAAGCGAAGGAGTTTGCCCGTGGTCTTGTGGATTGTGGGAGGCGTGGTCCTCCTCGTGCTGATCTACATCGCCTGGACATACAACCGCCTGGTGGCCCTCGGCAAGCGGGCCGACGGGTCCTGGAGCGACATCGACGTGCAACTGAAACGCCGATGGGACCTGATCCCGTCGCTCGTCGAGACCGTGAAGGGCTACGCCGGCCACGAGTCCAGGACCCTGCGCGAGGTGGTCGACGCGCGGTCGACGGCGCAGCAGGCCGGCTCGGTCGCGCAGAGGGGTCAGAGCGAGGGGGGCCTCTCCTCGGCCGTGGGTCGCCTGTTCGCGATCTCCGAAGCCTATCCCGACCTCAAGGCGAGCCCCGCCTTCCGGGACCTGCACAAGTCGCTGGTCGAGATCGAGGACAACGTGCAATACGCCCGCCGCTACTACAACGCGGTGGTCCGCGACTTCAACACCCTGACGGAAACCTTCCCCTCGACCCTCGTGGCCACGGCGACCGGCTTCTCCCCGCGTGCCTTCTTCCAGCTCGACGACGCCGAACGGGCCGCCCCCAGGGTGGATTTCAGCCCACGAGGAACCGACGCCGCGGAGAAGTCATCGTGATGCGGCCAGGCTTCGCGCGCCCTCCCCTCTCCCTGTGTGCGGCATTGCTCGCGGCGATCGGCCTGCTGTCGGCGGCGTCCGACGCCCGGGGGGCCGACTCCGGCTGGACGATCGCGAACTTCAACACCAAGCTCGACATCCGCCCCGACGCCGGGCTCGTGGTGACCGAGACGATCGATGCCGACTTCGAGATCCCCAAGCACGGGATCTATCGCGAAATCCCCATCCGCTACGACGTGGGGCTGCATCAGTACGCCCTCCGGTTCACCCTCCTCAACGTGGACAACGGCGAGCTCGCCAAACCCTACAAGGTGGAGACCTCCTACGAGGGGGACCTCGTCCGCCTGCGGATCGGCGACGCCGCGACCTACCTCACCGGGCGGAATCGCTACCGGATCCGCTATTACATCCAACGCGCGATCCTCTGGGAAGGGAACACCGCGTGGTCGGAGCAGTCCAGCAGCGTGCTGCGATGGAACGCGACGGGGACGGGCTGGCAGGTCCCCATCCGGGGCTCGTCGGTCGTCATCCAGCTCCCGCGCGAGCTCGATGATTCGAAGCTCGGCTACGATGCCTGGACGGGGACCTTCGGCTCCAGGGGGAAGAGCTTCACCAAGCGAAGGGACGACGCGAGGACCGTCTCGTTCCAGACCGGGCGGCTCGCGCCGGGGGAGGGGATCACCGTCGAGGTGACCATGCCGGCCGACGCCGTCACCCCCCCCGGGCGGCTCAAGCAATTCGGCTGGTGGCTCGCAGACAACTTCCCCTACGGCCTGATCCCGCTCACCCTCGGCCTCTGCGGCCTCCCCGGCATGGGGACGATCGTCGTCCACTACGAGCCGCCCGACGGGCTCAGCCCGGCCGAGGTCGGCACCCTCATCGACGAGAAGGTCGACCTCCGCGACATCTCGGCCACCATCATCGACCTGGCGGCCCGGGGCTACCTCCAAATCGAGGAGGTCGGCAAGAAGGGATGGTTCTCGTCGGACCTCGACTATCGGTTCATCAAGCAGAGATCCCCCGACGGACTCAAGCTGTTCGAGGCCAGCCTGTTCGACAAGATCTTCGAGGGACGTAGCCGGGTCTTGCTCAGCAGCCTCAACACCAAGCTCTACTCGCATATCGCAACGCTCGAACAGTCGCTCTATCGCGGGCTCAGCCTGCAGGGCTATTTCGACGGCCGACCCGATCTCGTGCGCAACAGCTATCTCGCGGGCGGGTTGGTCGCGATGGTGATCGCCTGCCTCCTCGCCGCGGGGATCCAGTTCCTGATGATCGGCCGGCTCTTCTGGACGCCGCTGATCGTCTCCGGGATCATCGGCGCGATCTCCGTCGTCGTGACGAGCGCCTACATGCCGCGCAAGACGCGGATCGCCTGGGAGAAGGTCTCCGGCCTGGAGGAATACATCCGCCGCGCCGAGGCCGAGGACATCCAGGCCCAGGAGCGGAAGAACGTGTTCGAGCGGCTCCTGCCTTATGCCATCGCGTTCGGCCTCACCAAGCACTGGGCCGGCGCCTTCGCCGACCTCTACAACGAGCCCCCCGACTGGTACCGCCCCAGCAACGCCGACAACTTCAATACCTGGATCTTCGTCGACCGCATCGATCGCTCCGTCGGCGCCATGAACACGACATTCCCCTCCCAGCCCCGCGCGACCGGCAGCGGCAGCGGCGGATCGAGCTGGAGCAGCGGCGGCTTCTCGGGGGGTGGCTCCTCGGGAGGGGGCTTCGGCGGCGGCGGCGGGGGCTCCTGGTGAATCGAGACACGGCGGGCAATCGTCGCCCCTCGGAAATGCGTCGAGGACTCGCCGACGCACCTCTGGATTGATCGACTGAGTTCGTCGGATGCGCCCACGAGTCCTCGGCGCATCCGGCCCAGCACAGCAAGAAGGTGAACCGATGGTTTCTGCTTCCTCGATGGGCCGACGGGCCATCCTGGGCCTCGTCTCCCTGGCGGCGATCGCCGCCGCCCCCCGGCCCATTCATGCCGATGTGACGCTGCCGGCGCTCTTCGGCGACCACATGGTCTTGCAGCGCGACCAGAAAGACAAGGTGTGGGGCTGGGCCGAGCCCGGCGAAGAGATCAAGGTGTCGATCCACGGCCAGACCAAGGCGACCAAGGCCGGGGCCGACGGGTCGTGGAGCGTGATGCTCGACCCCCTCCCGGCCGGCGGTCCGCACGAGTTGAAGGTTGAAGGGAAGAACGCCGTCACGTTCAAGGACGTGCTGGTGGGGGAGGTCTGGATC
>CALKTZ010001128.1 GCA_937997355.1 uncultured Planctomycetales bacterium
GACTGGGCCGCCCTGGTCGCGGCGTCGATCATCGCCGTGAACGGATTCCTCTTACTCCGTCCTGCCATCGACGATCTCATGGACCGCGTCCCGGACGGCCCCGTCGTCGAGTTGATCTCGAACGCGGCGACCTCGGTCGACGGCGTGCTCGCGATCGAGAAGCTGAAAGTGCGCAAGCTCGGGACCGACTACTACGTGGATCTTCACGTCCAGGCCGATCCTTCCATCTCCCTGTTCGACGCCCACATCCTGAGCGGCAAGGTCAAGGCCGCCATCAGAACGGCCGTCCCCTCCGTCTCGGGCGCTTCCATCCACATGGAACCTTTCGAAGAACATGCCGGTCAGCCCGCCGCGTGACCTACAATTGCGTTGTCGTGCCGATCCGAACCCCCAGTCGAAAACTTCTTCGCGAAATCCCGCCACGGCCGCATCGTTGGCCACCCCCTCTCCCGGCGATCACAGCTTGAATCGCGGGCTCGTGATCCGCGTTGCGAGTCCCTCGGTGCCCTTGTTTCCAAAAAGCATCTCAACCCAGACCTCGACGAAACAAGTCGGCCACGCCTGCGTGCAATCACCAAAAGAGTTGTGACATCTCGCCTTAGCGTCAAAAGGCCCGAGCAAATAATCGTGAAATTCCGCGCTTTACACCTTGAAAAATCCAAAAAAAGGTCTTCGGGAGTGAGACACAATTCAAGATTCTTCGTATGGAGTGTAGAGAGGTTAAGCGTGGAGCCGGATGTGGAAGGTCAGGGCTCCGCGAAGTATTCATCTTCTTTTTTATTTACGAGTCCGCAATGCGGCCCTTTTCATCGTCTTCCCGCGCTGCGGATAGCCTCTTGAAGAGTTGTTGATCTCTCGGCCGAGATCCTTCCCGCTCGGCCGGAACTGATTCGAGCGAACGCCCGTGATTCTTCGCGTGGTGCGCCCCCGTGCGCACCGGCCTGGGGCGATCAGGGCGATCGGATTCTTTCTTACCGCCACATTTTCGAGGTATTCGCTTTTATCTGACTCTTTCCATCGGACTGGGACGTGGCGGCCGGCCTTCGAGTACAACGGCGTGATCGAAGATAATCCATCGGCGTATTGGCCGGCCGCCCGTTCGCAGCCTGAAAACACCGGATTCCGGTGCAGGAGTGATCGATGATCAAGACCTCAGCATCCAGACGGACCACGACAGCATCCAGGGAGCCCGTCGATGCCGGGACGCTCCTTGGATGCGAGGAAGTGCAGGTCCTGAGCGCGGCGGACGAACGTCGCCTGATCGGCGAGCTCGTCGAGACCCGGAAATCGCTCATCCGGGCGACGATCGCGTTGGCCGAATCCAGGGGGGAGGAGCCGCCTCCCGCCGAGGACTTTCACAAGATGATCCGATCCATCAGGGAATGCGGGCTCGGTTCGGACGCGGCAGACGACGAGGTGCAGCACCTCGTGAGCAAGTACGAAGAGACCCGCGACCGCATTGCATTGGCCAACGTACGGCTCGTCGCCTACGCCGCCCGGCGCTACCTCAATCGGGGGATCTCCTTCTCCGATCTGCTTCAAGAAGGTTTCTGCGGGCTCCTGATCGGGATCGACCGATTCGAGCCGGCCAACGGCACCCGACTGGCCACCTACGCACTCTGGTGGATCAAGCAGGCGCTGCGCCGCACGATCTCCGCCGACGCCTACCCCGTCCGGCTCAATCCCAAGCTCCTCCGGCAAGTCGCGGTCGAGCAGGAAGACCTCGCGCATGGCCCGCACGCCGCCAAGCCGCACGTCACGGCAACCTTGAAGTCGATTCGATGCGCGATCCGGCCGACGGTCTCGCTCGACCTCGCCGTCGACTCCGGCGTCTCATCCACCCTCGCCGATAAATCGAGCTCCCCCACGAATCGCGACCGAGACTCGCTGGAGAATGGTGAATACGTCGGGCACATGATGCAGTCTCTCTCGCCTCGCGAGCAAACCATCCTCCAGCTCCGGTTCGGGCTCGACGGCAAGCCGACTCATTCGCTGAGCCAGATCAGCGAGCTCCTCGACGTCTCCAAGGAGCGGATTCGCCAGATCCAGGAAAAGGCCCTGCAAAAGCTGCGGGCCTATGAAGGATCGGCGTCGCCGACCCGCGGACGGTCAATTGACACGTCCGGGCAGTCCGTTAGAATCAAGCTGTGATTGCCGCGAACCAAAAACTCGTGATGATCCGAGCAAGGGGACGGGCACCCATCGAACCAGGTGTCAGTCCCCGTTTCGTGCGCACCGGGCGCCTCGGACGAATTCCTCGAAGCGTCGAGTGATGATCCATGGATCGATTCGGCAACCTCCGTCACATTCGCCTGCATTTCGGGCTCCTGGCCGCACTTACGATGATGGGCGTTGCCGCGTCCGCGCAAGATTCCGCCGCCCCCAAGCCCTCGATCGCGGAACCGGCATCTCCGACGGATTCGGCCGCCAAATCCGCCCCGCCCCCGGCCCCGGTTGCCGAATCCGCCCCCGGCGCGGAACCCTCCGCGAAGGAGGCAGGACCTTCCGATTCGACCGAAAGGGAGGCCAAGCCTGCCGTGGATCGGGGCAGCATCCGGCAATTGATCGTCCAGGCGAACCCCATGCTCTGGCTGCTGGTGGCCTGCTCGATCGTCACCATGGGTTATGCGCTGGAACGGCTCGTGGCACTCCGCAAGGAGCGGGTCGTCCCGAGCGAGTTCGTCGATCGCTTCCTCGAACGGCTGTCCAGCGGCAAGCTCGATCGGGATCGCGCCATCGAGCTCTGCAAGGCCCACGATAGCCCGGTCGCCCGGGTCTTCGCCTATGCCGTCAAGGCCTGGGGGCAGCCCGCCCTGGCGATCCGGCAGATCGTCGCCTTCGACGCGGCGGGGGAGATCGTCGAATTGAAGCGGAACGTCCGCATCCTGAACGCCATGGCGACGATCGGCCCGCTGCTCGGCCTCCTCGGCACGGTCGTCGGCATCATCCAGTCGTTCGACGCCCTGGGAGGGCGCGTGGGACCGGCCAAGGGGGAGGCCCTGGCCCACGGGATCAGCCTGGCGCTGGTGGCGACCGCCTTCGGGCTGATGATCGCGCTCTTCTCGGTCGCGATGTACTACCACCTCCTGAGCCGGATCGATCGACTGGCGAGGGCGCTGGACGAGACCGCGCGCCGGGTGATCGACCTGGTTTGCGCCGAGGCCATCCAGCCGGCACATTCCCCGGAACGTCCCCAATAACGACGGATCGCCCGCATGCTCTCGAATCATCTGCAACACGACGAGCTGCCGACGATCAACATGACCCCCATGGTCGATGTCGTCCTCTGCCTCCTCGTCTTCTTCATGGCCGCCACGCGGCTTTATGAGTGGGACGAGAACGAATTTACCGTCAAGGTCCCGGAGGTTACCGACGCGGCCCCCCTCACCTCGGCCCCCGATGACCTCGTCCTGAATGTCACTCAGCCCGGCAAGATCCTGGTGGGGAACAAGCCGCACGACCTGGCCTCGCTCGCCAGGCTCCTGGCCTCGGCGAAGGCCCGATACTCGAATCAGGGCGTGCTGATTCGGGGCGAGGCCAGCCTCAAATATCAGGACCTGGCCGACGTCCTCTCGGCCTGCGATTCGGCGGGTATCCGCAATGTGCGGCTCCCGGTTCGGACCCTCGAAAAATCCCCCAACCAGCAATGATCGCGAAGGATCAGGCGTTCCGGATTCTCGCCCAAATCGCTAGCATGGAACGCTTTTGAGTTCTCGCTTCCCCGCCCGGCATCTTGCGGAGTCATCCATGGCCCTGATCGAACAGATCATCGAACAAATCGTCCATCTGAGCCCCGAGTCCGTGAACTCGATGGCCCTGGCGCTCGGCAACTGGCTTTACGTGCTCCTGTTCGCCATCGTCTTCGCCGAGACGGGCCTGGTCGTGACGCCGTTCCTGCCGGGAGATTCCCTCCTC
This sequence comes from uncultured Planctomycetales bacterium, assembly GCA_937997355.1. GTDB lineage: Bacteria > Planctomycetota > Planctomycetia > Isosphaerales > Isosphaeraceae > CALKTZ01. The sequence goes on from CALKTZ010001128.1 coordinate 3,916, forward strand.
TTCGCGGTCGGGGCGGTCGCCGCCGTCCCCGATTCGCCGATCGACCTGACGCTGGTCTCGGTGCTGCTGATCGTCGCGGCCGTGCTCGGCGACGCCGTGAATTACACGATCGGCTATCATGTCGGCCCCCGGATCTTCTCGAAGGAAGAATCGTGGCTGCTCAACAAGGACCATCTGCGCAAGGCCCAGAGGTTCTACGAGCAATACGGCGGCAAGACGATCATCCTGGCCCGGTTCATCCCCATCATCCGCACGTTCGCCCCCTTCGTGGCGGGGATCGGCAAGATGAGCTACGCGAGGTTCTTCGCGTTCAACGTGGTCGGCGGGATCGTCTGGGTGCTGATCTTCCTCCTGGCCGGGTGGAAATTCGGGGCCCAGGAGTATATTCAGAAGAATTTCAAGCTCGTGATCGTCGCGATCATCGTGATCTCCGTGCTCCCCGGAGTCGTCGAGGTGATCCGCGCCAGGATGCAACGGGCGAGATCGCAGGCGGATTCGCTGAACGTCTAATCCGCGAAATGAGTTATGATGAAAGCTCGGCGCCTCTCGATTCCATTCTCGCCGCACAGGCCGGGAGAGGCAGGGCGAGGGCAAAATCAGGACTCGCGGTCCTTGGTCTCAAGGGCCCGTTCCAGATCATCGAGCGCGACCGTATCGAACTCTCCGCCGAGGAGCGCGCTCAGTTGGAGCCCGACGACCGCTTCGCTGGCCCGAGTCCCGTTGAGGATCAGATTCAAATACGGCTCGGCGCCGATGAGCACCGCGCGGGGCTTGCCGTGAACGGTCAGGACGTAGCGGACCTTGGTGCCTTCAAGCTCTTTCAGAATTCCAGGGAGATTTTGGTGCAATTCCCGGCTCCCGATGATTCGAACGGGAGTCTCGGTTGTTTTCTCCGCCATGTACGCCGGCCTCCGCCGAGGAAATGCAGCTAGGATCGGCAAGGACAACTCCGCAACGAGAGTCGACCTACCCCGATGAGAAATCGCACGATCGCGTCCCGGTGTCAGCTCATCAAAGGAGTTTTCAATCACCTCAATCGGTCAGCGATTGTTTCATCGCGGCTCGGAATCGAGCGAGAAACCGTAGATTCGAACATCCGATGCGCACGGGTTCCTTGGAATCAGATCAAAGTTGTGGGCCTGAAAAGCCGCCAAATCGAGAATTCGGTTTTGGTGACATGCTCGCCGCAATTGCGACCGGACAATTGTACTGGTTTCTCCCGGGAATACAAGGCGTTGCGCCACAAAGCGGCCGGCAGTGAATGCGGCGGGACGTCCGCGAGCCCACGGGGCGAAACCCAGGCGGGCATGATCACGGGAGGATGATGGCTCCCTTCCGGGAAGCCTGCCCCCGCATCAATCCACGGAAAACGATCGGCGCGCATGCCCGATTGCCCCGGTTCGATTGACAAACCGGGGCGGGGCGAGGGGTTCAAAACGGCGGAAGTCCCGTCAGATGCTCGACAACGGCTCCGTCGAATCGCCGAACGATTTGAGATGAATGTCAGCCTTGTCGAGCAGGGAGAGGAAAAGGCTGCACATTTTCCGATTCGGGTCATTGAGGTGATCGAGTACCCGCCCGCTCTGTAGCTTGCCCCCGGCCTTTCCGAGGAGCACCACCGGCAGCTTGGTGGCGTCGTGGCTCCCCGTCAGCATGCTCGAACAATAGAGGATCATCGAATTGTCGAGCGCAGTCCGGCTCCCCTCCTGGATCGCGTCGAGCTTCGACGCGATGTACGCGAGCTGCTGGATGAAGAACTGGTTGACCTTGAGCCAGTCGTCCGTGTCGCTATGCGACAGGAGGTGGTGGATCATGTAATCCACCCCCAGGTTCGGGAATCTGAGCGAGCTATGATCGTTGTTCAGCTTGAGCGTGCAGACGCGGGTCGTGTCGGTCTGGAAGCCGAGGACGAGGATGTCGCACATGAGCCTCATGTGTTCCGCGATATCCTGCGGGATCCCGTCGGCCGGGCGGGCCATGTTGGGCTTGTCGAGCGTCGGGCGCCAGCCCTGGATCTCGCCGCGGCGGCCGGCCCGCTCGATCCGCTGCTCGACTTCCCGGACCGAGTCCAGGTATTCGTCGAGCTTGCGGCGGTCGCTCAGGCTGATGTTGCCCCGGATCTCCCTGGCGTCGTCGAGGACCGAATCGAGGACGCTTTCATCCCCCTTGCGCACCTCGTCCTTGAAGAGCCGGTCGAAGGCCAACGCCGGGTAGAGTTCGAGCGGAGTGGGGGTGGTCGGCGAGCTCCACGAGATGTGCGAGGAGTAGAGCATCGAATAGTTCTTGTGAACCGCTGGGTTCGACTTCTCGCAACCGAGCACCAGGCTCGGGACCTTGGTGGAATTGCCGTGCCGCTGCGCGATGACCTGATCGATGCTCGTGCCCGACCGGATCTCGCCGCCGGAAGCGAGCGGAGCCCCCGAGAGCAAATTGCCGGTCTGCGAGCTGTGGATGTTCCCCTTCAACGCCTCGGCATTGAAGAGTCCCTTGATCAGCAACGTCTTCTCGCGGTGCGGCTGGAGCGGGGCCAACACCTTTCCAAGCTCCATGTTCCGGCCCGCCCCCTTGGCCCACCATTCCTTCGAGTGGAAGCCGTTGCCCGAAAAGAGGACCGCGAACCGCACCGGGGCCTCGCTGGCCTTCCCCTTCACATCGTCGTCCCCCCAGACGTTCAGCGACTCAAGCCAGGGGAGCGCCATGCTCACGCCGACACCCCGTAGGAACGCGCGGCGCGGGAACCGATGACTGTGAGCGTTCATGAATCGGCCTCGAATCATTCAGGGATTGATTGAAGGAGGGTTGGCGTCACCCTCGGTGATTGTAACACAAACAAGATCGATCAGGGGGCTTCGGCAACCACCATCTCGCGACCTCGGATATCCAGGAACTGGCGGGACAGCACGATCAACTCGACCACGTCGCCGATGCGTCCGCCGTCGACCACCATCCGGGTCAGGTCGTCGAGGAGCGGCCCGTCGGAAAGCTGAACACCCCGGCCCAGCGCGTAGCCCAGGATCTTCCGCGAGAACTGGCGGGCGACCGCTTCGCGCCGTTGCGTCAGGAGATAATCCCGCAGGCCCTCCAGCCCGGCGAACTCGGCACCCTCCCGAGTTTTCGCCCGGACATCGACCGGGTGATCTCCCAGGTCCTTCTCCCGCTTGCGCCCGATGGCATCATAGGCTTCCAGGGAGAACCCGAACGGATCGATCCGGACGTGGCAGGGGGCGCATTTCACATCCTTGCTGTGCTTCTCCACGAGCGCCCGCACGCTCAGGCCGCCGCCCGCGGCCTCGTCTTCGGGGAGTTGCGGGATTCCGGGCGGGGGCTTCGGCAATTTCTCCCCCAGCAAGACCTCGGAGACCCAGTTCCCCCGCAGGATGGGGCTGGTCCTCGATGCGCCGGATTGCTTCGCCAGGGTCGAGGAGAGACCGAGGATGCCCCCCCGGCCATGCGCCTTCACCCCGTCGACTCGCCGCCATCCCTCGCCGGAGACGCCGCCGATGCCGTAATGCCTGGCCAGCGCGGGGTTCAGGAAGGTGAAGTCGGCATCGAGGAATGTCATCGCCGGCAACTCGCGTTGGAAGAGGTCGGTGAAGAAGAGGATCGTTTCTTCATACATCGCGCCACGGAGCCCCTTGAAGGTGGGGAAGTGGCGTTCGCTCTTCTCGTCGAGCGAATCGAAGTCGTAAACGTGCAGCCACTGGCAGGG